>CANIXE010000005.1 GCA_947470885.1 Planctomycetota bacterium | reverse complement strand
CTCGGATTCTGGCAGCTTGGCGGCGGCGGCCAGGGCATCCCAGGGATCGGCGGCCCAGGCCGTGGCCAACGCCAACAACAGGAGGGACGGACGGATCATGCCTTCCTCCGGGTCGATAACAGAACACCGGCCGCCAACAACGCGATGGCCGGCAGCAAGGCCCACTGGAAGCGTTCGCTGGCAACGATCTGGCGGCGTTCCTCCCAGGGGCGCTGGGCCACGGTCTTGGTCAGGTGTTCGAGGATGGCCTTCACGTCCTTGTCGTCGGCGGTGGCGTTGACGCTGATCCCGCCGGTGCCCTTGGCCAGGGTGTCCAGGCTGGAGCGGTCGGCGTCCATGACCTCGTCCTTGCCGTCGATCCGCAGGGTAACCTTGCGTTCCGTGTCCCCCAGGAACAGGCCGTACACCGGCACGCCGGCGGCCTTGGCCGCCTCAGCCGCTTTTTTGGTCTGGTCAGCGAAATCATCGGAGCCGTCGCTCATCACCAGGATCGCCTGGCCCCGTTCCACCTGGCGACCCAGAACCCCCAGGCCCTCGGACACGGCGGCGCCGATGGCGGTGCCCTGGTAGCCGCTTTCCACGGGGAACAGATCCGGCGAACAATCGGTGAGCATTTCCGCCAAGGCCAGGTGATCGCCGGTCAGCGGACAGCGGAGCACCGGCACGGCGGCAAACGGCATCAGGGCCAGGCGGGTCTCCGGGGCGAGACGCACCAGATCCAACGCCTTGCGCCGGGCGGCGTCGATTCGGGTGGGATACAGATCGGTGGCCAGCATCGACCGGCTGCAGTCGAGGACGAGCAATACGTCGGCACCGCTGGCGCTGCGGGTGTCGGTGGACGAACCCCAGCGGGGACCGGCGAGGGCGATCACTCCCAGGGCCAGGCCGGACCAGCAGAGGATCAGGCGCAAGGTTTCCCGGCGGGTGCCGATGGTGGTGGTGAGCAGCTCGACCCCGGCGCCGATTCCAGCGTAGGCCCGGCGCACCCGGGCGGCCCAGGCGTAGCGGGCCACGGCCAGGACCGCCACCAGAACCAGTAACAACAGCAGCAGTGCATTGGCCCAGCTCATGGCACCCCCCGCAGCCGGGGTTCCAGGGCCAGGGCCAGAGCGGACAGGGCCAGTCCGGCGGCCAGGCACCAGAACCAGCGATCGGCGAAATCATCCCGCTCCCGCACGGTGCGCGGGGTGGGCTCCAGGGCGTCGATCCGGCTGAACACCTCGTCCAGGCCCTTTTTGTCGTTGGCGGCGAAGGCCTTGCCGTCCGCCAGGCGGGTGATGGCGTCCAGACGACTGAGATCCGGCAGCAGTTCGCCCTGCAAGGGAATCACCTGAATCCGCCCAAACATGTCCCGGGCGGTGCGGGTCCCCTGGGGATTACCCACGCCGATACCGTGGACCCGGACACCCAGGCGGTCCGCCTGCCGGGCGGCCAGCAGGGGATCGACCCACTGGCGGAGCTGCCGGGAATCCACGCCGTCGGTGATGAGGATGATCGCCCGGCCCTTGGCGTTGGGATCACGCATGGCCTTCAACGCCGTGCCCAGGCCCAGGCCCAGGTTGGTGTTGCCCCCCAGCAGACCCTGCTGGTCTTTTGCCCAGAGATCCCGCTGCTGGCGTTCCGTACGGTCGAGGAACTGGCGGACGGTTTCGTGGTCGTAGGTCAGGGGACAGCTGGTGAGGGCGTTGTCGCCGAAAAACACCAAGCCGATGCGGTCATCCGCCCGCTTGGTGATGAACGCCTTGGCGGCGTTGACCACCGCCGCCATGCGGTCCGCCCGGCCACCCTTGCCATCATCCATATCGTCGATCTGCATGCTGCCGCTGAGGTCGATGACCAGCATCAGATCCCGGCCCGCCTGGGCCCGTTCCACCACGGTCTTGCCGTATTGGGGACGGGCCACGGCAATCACAAGCAAGGTAAGACCTAAGGCTAACAAAAGTCGTTGGACGACTGGCCCTCGGCTGGGCCGGAGGACCTGGGCAGCCAAGGGGAACGCGCCGAAGGCCGCCGCGCCCCGGGACGGACGGAGGATCAGGACCAGCAGGGGCAGGATCAGGCCGCACAGCAGCCAGGGATCAGCGAAGCGGAAGATCATGGCAGCACCCGCAAATGCCGGCCTGGGAGCGCCGGCCGGGAGGGCCGGTCGCCTGGCCGGCTCGGAAGAAGCTCTGCGTCCCGGCGACGTAGATGTCCTGAACTCATGTCCAACCGAGCCGGCCAGGCGGCCGGCGCTCCCGGGCTGCAGCTCGAAAGAAACTTCGCGTTCCGGCGACGTGGATCTGCCAAGCGGCAATCCCGGGAGCGCCGGCCGACCGGCCGGCTCGGAAGAAGCTCCGCGTCCCGGCGACGCGGATTTCCCGGGCGAAGATCGAACCGAGCCGGCCTGGAGGCCGGCGCTCCCGGGGCGCAGCTCATACCTTCCCCTTCGTCCGACGCTGGGCGGCGGCTTCGGCTTCCGCGTCCAGGCGGCGTTGGACGTTGGCCATCCAGCCCCGGCCATCATCCAGCAGGGGTTGGACTTCAGCCACCGGCAGGTCGCCGCCGGCCCAGCGCAGGTCGTCCAGGCGCTCCAGCAGGCGGAGCAAGGCCCGGGATTCATCCTCCGGGACCTGGGCGGAGCGCAGGGCGAAGCCCATCTCCCGGGTCGTCTGACCGGGGCCGTCGAATTTCCAGATGGCTCCGGCGAACCGGCGGAGGGCCAGGCTAAGGAGCGTGCCGGCGTCCTTGCCTTCCTTCGCCTGGGCGGCGAGGGCCAGGTCCCGGGCGAAAATTTCCGCCGGGGTCGGGCCGCTGAACGCCGGATGGCGACGGAAATAGAAGTACGCGCCAACCGCAGCCGCGACGAGCACGCCCGCGCCGCCGAGCCACCAGGCCAGACGGGACTGGGCTTCCGCCTCGGGGGGACGGATCAGCAGGGGCCGGGGTTCCGGCAGGCGGGGCGGGGCGTTGTCGGTGCCGACCTGGACGATGACCTCGGGGGCTTTGGCTTCCACTGGGCCACCGGGGCCGGTGGCGGTGAACGCCGGCCGGGGCAGCAGCCAGGCGCCGCTGCGGGTGGCCGCCAAGGTCAGGCGGAATTCCCGGCGTTCTTCAGCGCCGGTGCTGGATTTCACCGGGGGCGGCGCGGCGGTGACGAACTGTTCCCGGAAGCCCGGGGTGGGATCCGGCTCGTTGGCCACCGCCCAGCCGTGGGGCCAACGGTAGGTGATGGTGACCACCACGCTTTCGCCGACGGCGCACTGGGCGGGGGCCGCGGTCAGCTCGACGCTGGGTTTCAACTCAGCAGCGGTGGCCAAGAACGTCAGCAACAACAAGGCTAGGCAGCGTAGGTCAGCCATGCTTCCTCCGCTGACGGAAGAACCGCTCCAGGGCAGTGAGGGCGCTTTCGGTGGTGGTCAGATCCACCAGGTCGCAATTGGCCGCTTGGAACTGGCGCTTGGTGGCGGCTCGGCTGTCGCTCCAGGCTTTCTTGTAGTTGTCCCGGGCTTCCCGGTTGTTGGCGAATATCCCGGTGGCCCGGCCTTCGGGATCCCGGAGCACCAGGGGCGCGGAACCTTCCGGCAGGACCATTTCCCCGGGATCCGCGACCCGCAGACCGACGATGTCGTGGCGCCGGGCGGCCCGGGCCAGGGCGGTGGCCACTTTGGGGGACGGATCCAGGAAATCGCTGATGAGGAAGCACACCGTCCGGCGCTTGGCGACCCGGCCCAGTTCGTCCAGGGCGTGGGCCAAGTCCGTGGGCCGGGTGCCCCCCTGGGGGTCGATGACCTCGCGGACCACCCGCATGGCGTGGCCCCGGCCCCGGCGGGCGGGCAGGTGGGTTTCCGTGCGGTCGCTGAACAGGACCAGGCCCAGGCGGTCGCCGTTGCGCAGGGCGGTGACCCCGACCACCGCGGCGGCCTCGGCGGCGAGGGCCAGCTTGGCCCGGGGGCTGATCCCCGGCAGGGCGCCGAAGCGCATGCTGCCGCTGACATCCACCAGCAATTGCACCGTGAGTTCCCGCTCTTCCCGGAAGACCTTCACGTAGGGTTTGCCGGCCCGGGCGGTGACATTCCAGTCGATGCTGCGGACGTCGTCCCCCGGGGCGTATTCCCGGACCTCGTCGAATTCCATGCCCTGGCCCTTGAAGGCCGAGCGGTACCGCCCGGCGGCCAGGGACGACACCAGGCGCTCCGTGCGCAGTTCGATGCGCCGGACCTGGGCCAGCAGTTCGGTGACTGCGGCGTTGTTGGGCGTGTCCGACCCGGTCGAGGTCATGGGACCGTCACGTGCTCCAAGAGACGTGCTACGAGCGCATCGGTGTCCAGGCCCTCGGCCTCGGCCTCGTAGCTGGCGATCAGGCGGTGACGCAGGACGTCCGGGGCGATGGTCTTGATGTCCTGGGGGGTGGCGAAGCTCCGACCATCCAGGAACGCCTGGGCCCGGGCGGCCTGGGCCAGGGCAATGGTGGCCCGGGGGCTGGCACCGACCTGGATGAGGTTCGCCAGGGATTTGACCCCGGCGGCCACGGGATCCCGGGTGGCCCGAACCAGATTCACGCAGTAGTCCCGCAGGCGTTCGTCCATGTGGACGCTTTCGGCGGCGACCTTGGCGGCCTCCAGGGCTGCCGGCGAGAGCACGGCGGAGAGCTTGGGCACGGTCCGGGTCAGGGCCCGTTCCAGGATCAGTTTTTCTTCCGTGGCGGTGGGGTAGTTGACCTTGATCTTCATCAGGAAGCGGTCGGTCTGGGCTTCTGGCAGGGGATAGGTGCCTTCCTGTTCCAGGGGGTTCTGGGTCGCCAGGACGAGGAACGGCCGGGGCAACTGGAAGGTTTCGTCACCGATGGTGACCTGGCGCTCCTGCATGGCTTCCAGGAGGGCCGATTGGACCTTGGCCGGGGCGCGGTTGATTTCATCCGCGAGGACCAGCTGGGCGAAGATCGGGCCCTTTTTGACGCTGAACTGGCCGTTTTCGTAGATCCGGGTGCCGATGATGTCGGCGGGCAGCAGGTCCGGGGTGAATTGGATACGCCGGAATTGGGCGTCCAGAGCCTGGGCCAAGGCCTTCACCACCGTGGTCTTGGCCAAGCCGGGCAGACCTTCCAACAGCAGGTGGGCATCGCAGATCAGGCCGATCAGCAGCCGGCGCACCAGATCCCGCTGGCCCACCAGCACCTTGGCGACTTCAGTTTCCACCAGCCGGAGGGGCTGGGCGGCTTCGGCGATGGCATTGGGATTGGCGGCGGGGGCGGCGGACATGGGGGAGACTCCGGGGCAAGTAGGACGATGGAGGATGGAGAGGCTTTCAATGAAGGAAGGCACTCTTGGAAATGATGAATGCTCGAATGCTCGAATGCTCGAATGTCTGAACCGCGAGTCTGGGTTTATATGGGCTCCAGGCCGCTCACGCGTTATCCACCAACACGCCCCGACCCGCGCTTTCTTCCATTCGAGCATTCGAGCATTCGAGCATTCGAGCATTCGTCATTTGAGGCCATTCGAGCATTCGAGCATTCGTCATTAATGCGTCGGCAACGCCGGCCCATGTTCCGGCAGCAAGTAGAACACCAACGCCAGAATGGCATAGACCGATAGCAACTGGATGCCCTCCAGCCAGTGGGTCTCGCCGTCGCTAGTAACCTGTTCCACCACCAGCACCGCCAAGACCACGGCGATGACCTCCATCGGGCTGAACACCAGGTCCAGGGGGTGGGGGCCGAAGAAGTAGCTGGCGAACACCAGGACCGGGGCGACGAACAGGGCGATCTGGATGCTGGAACCGATGGCCACCCCCATCGCCAGGTCCATCCGGTTCTTCAGGGCGACCATGATCGCGGTGCTGTGCTCCGCCGCATTGCCGACGATGGCGACGACGATGATACCGACGAACACGTTGCTCATCCCCAGGCTGGCGGCGGCGTGGGTCACCGAGCCGACCATCCATTCAGCGATGATCGCGATCAGCACGGTGGCGGCCACCAGGACGCCGACGGCCTTCTTGATACTCCAGGGCTGGTGGTGGCCGTCCGCCTCCACCTCGGTGACCTGGGCGGATTCCGCGGCTTCGCCGATGAACAAGTGCTTGTGAGTCTTCAGGCTGAACCACAGGGACAGGCCGTAGGTGATGATCAGGACGACGCTGATCTCCAGGCTGAGGTCCCGTTCCCGGGTCTGGATCCCCGGCCCGCCCAGATGGTGGAACACCGCCGGCAGGACCAGAGCCACCGCCGCCAAGAACAGCATCGAGGAATAGGACCGCACCGCCGGGCCGCTGAAGCGCAGGATGGGATGGCGCAGTCCACCGGCGAAACAGGCGGCCCCCAGGACTAAGAGCAAATTGCCGATGATCGAGCCGGTGATGCTGGCCTTGACGATTTCATGCTGGCCGGCGCTGAGGGCCACCAGGGCAATGATCAGTTCGGCGGCATTGCCGAACGTGGCGTTGAGCAGGCCGCCCACGCCTTCGCCGGTGTGCTCTGCCAGGTTCTCGGTGGCCTCCCCCATCCAGCCGGCGATGGGGATGATCGCCAGACACGAGGCGATGAAGGTGAGAGTGTGAATATGAGCGACGAATTCACTGTAACCCGCCACCGGGATGAAGATGAGCAACCAGTTCAGCGTGGGTTTGGGCATGGCGTCGGCAGGGTGACGGGGATGCTGGGCACATGCAATCGCTGATGCCGCCCCGGCCGTTCATTTCTGCCGCCGACCTGGCCCGCCGAGTCCAGGAACTGGGGGCGGCGATCAGCGCCAGCCCCCGCACCGGACCCCGGGTGATCCTGGCCCTGATGGATGGCGCGTTCGTGTTCGCCGCTGACCTGGCCCGGGCGGTGAACGACCCGGAGTTGGTCCTGGTGTTCCGCCGGGCCAGCAGCTACCGGGGCACCAGCAGCACCGGCCAGGTCAGCTTGGAAGCTCCGCCGGAACTGGCGGGGGCGGATGTGTGGGTGGTGGACGACATCCTGGACACCGGACGGACCCTGGCGAAGGCCGTGGCCGCCTGCCAGGCCGCCGGCGCCGCCAGCGTCCGGGTCTGCGTCTGCCTGGACAAACCGTCATGCCGGGAGCCCGGGGGCCTGCCCCACGCCGACCTGGTGGGATTCGACATCCCCAACGCCTTCGTGGTGGGCTATGGCCTGGACCTGGATGGACGGTTCCGCCACCTGCCGGATGTGTGCGTCCTCGACGGGGCGGCGCCTCCGGGGTAGACTCCCCCATGGCCACCGGCGTCCTCCTCCGTCCCTTGGCATCCGCCGATCTGGATCAGCTCGCCGCCCTGGCGGGGCTGCTGGATACGGTGAACCTGCCGGCGGATCCCGCGGCCTTGGCGGCCCTGGCCACGGCCAGCGACCGGGCGTTCGGGGATCTGCTGAATAAGGACCCCGCCTTCGACCGGCGGCATGCCTCGTTCAGCCTGGTGGCGGTGGACGGGGCCAGCGGCCGGCTCCTGGGCACCGCCAGCCTGTTCGCCTGCCACGGCACCCCGGAATCCCCCCACTATTATTTGAAGGTGGAGGACGCCCCGGTGGTCAGCCGGCAACTGGGCACTACCCGCCCCCGGACCCTGCTGACCTTGGGCCGGGATGTGGAACCCTGGACCGAACTGGGGGGCCTGGTGGTCCATCCCGAAGCCCGGGGCCGGGGCGTGGGCAAGCTGCTGGTGGCAGCCCGGCTGCTCCTGGTGGCGATGCACCGGGCCCGATTCTGCGATCGTTTACTGGCGGAATTATTGCCCAGCCGCCGGGCGGACGGGGGCAATGCCTTTTGGGATGCGGTGGGCGGGCCCCTAACCGGCCTGGAGTTCTATCGAGCCGACCTGCTGTGCCGAGACGACAAGGAATTCATCGACGCCTTTTTCCCCCATGAGCACCTGGTGGCGGAACTGCTGCCCGAAGCCGCCCGGGCGCTGATCGGCCGGGAAGGCCCGGCCACCACCCCAGTGCGGGCCCTCCTGGGCCGGGCGGGATTCCGGCATCTGGGGACCATCGACCCCTTCGATGCCGGTCCCCACGATGGCGCTCAGGTGGCGGATCTAACACCGATCCAGGACAGCCGGCGACTGGTGCTGTTGGACGTGCCCCCCGCCACCCCCGGTCCGATGGGCCTGGTAGCCTCACCCCGGTACCACCGCTTTGAGGCGATGCCGGCGACGATCCAAGGAGATGGTCTGCGCCTGGAGCCGGCGGATGCCCGCCGCATCGGCGTGGTTCCGGGTGATCCGGTATGGCTGATGCCATTGGCGTGGTGAACGCCCGCGCCAAGCTGACGCCGTGCGAAACCATCACCACCTGACCCTCCTGACCTCCGCCTTCGTCAGCATCTTTGCCCTGGGGGCCTGTTCCTCGCCGCCGCCCAGGCCAGCGGATTCGGGGAAACGGCCGTTCGCCGATCCCAATTTATACGCCGCCAGCGAAGAGCAGACCGCCCAGGCCCTCAAAACCATGGAGGACATCGAGCGGGAAATCGCCGCCAGCCAGACCTTCGATCCGGCAGAACGGGAACAACGCCTGCGCAGCCTGGGATCCCGGTTGGAGCGCCTGGTGACCCAGGCCCAGGGCTCGCGGTTCCACAACAAGGCGCTGTACCTGCTGGCCCATTGGCGTTTCACTTTCCGGGATGACGGCTCCGGCGTCGGGGAAGCCCTGGATGCCCTGGACGCCCTGCCCACCCCGCCCTTGAAGCAGCTCGGCAAGTCCCTGCGGGTGCTCCACTACAGCCGCCAGGGCCGGTTGGTCCAGGCGCGGACGGTGGCGGAAAAACTGGTGGCGGACATCCCCCAGTTCGCTGGCTTACTGGACCTGGTGGCTCTCCACGAGGGCATCGGCAAGCCCGCCCCGCCCACCGCCGGTCGGGGATTGGACGATCGTACCATTGACCCCCTGCCGGGATCCGATCGGCCCCTGCTGCTGGTCATCGCCAACGCCTGGAATCCGGAAACCCGTCATGTCCTGGGCCGTTTCCACGCCCAGGTGGAGGGCCGCTGCCGCTTGGCCCTGTGGGTGGCCGATGGCACCCCGGATACCTTGCGCCAAGGTCTCCCGGCCGGCGTCGTGGGGATGTACGCCCGAACCAAGGCTGAGGCAGATGGGTGGTTGGGAAAATGGATCACCCCGGATTCCACCCTGGCGGTCTTGATCGCCCCAGATCGGACCCTCACAGGGGTTGGCGTGCGTCCGGGCGATCTGGGCCGGCTGCTGCCCTAACGACTAGCGAAAATTACTCCACGGTGGTATAGTATCTGCGGTTTCTTCCTTCCTCTCGGAGGTCGCATGTCCTATCCTTGGCCCTGGCTAGGTGTTCTGGTGATCCCCGTGGTCTTCCTCGCCGGCTGCGGCACGAAGGAAGATTCCAATTCGACGAACACCACTCCGGTGAGTGAACAAACCGCCGCCGCCACCTCAGCCACCGGCGTGCTGCTGGAATCCGCCACCGAACAGGTCCTCAGCGCCAGCGCCGGGGCCCCGGCGGGCATGCCCGAACCCGGAGCACCGAACCTGATTGCCCTCGGGGCCGGAATTAACAAATCCTACGACCTGAGCACCCTGACGCTGTACGGCAAATCTCCCTTCGCCACCGCCCAGGGCACGGTGACCGTCACCACTTCCGGAGCCGGGGTCGCCAGCTGGCCCGCCGCCAGCGGCCAGATCTACACCGGCACGGTGACCGTCAGCTACACCGGGGTAAAAGTCGTGACCACCGACGGCGACAGCGTAACCCTGACCGATGGCGGCTTCAGCTACAGCCTCGATGCCACCCTGGTGAGCAAGACAGATAACTTCAACTGGGAAGCGAAAACTCAGTCGGTCCTGAGCATCAATCCAGACTTGGCGGGCACCGTGACCCATGGCGGCTCAGTGGTGAATTTCAGCCTGGGGGGAAAACGGAAGGTGGATGTGACCATCACCCGGGTGAAGGATGCCACCACCAACACCCGGACCACAAAGCGGAAAATCTACGGCGATGCCACCGGCACTTCGGTGGCGACCACCAGCACCAGCATGGATGCCCACCGGGCCGCCAGCTACTCTGGCTGGTCCATTACCGGCAACGGGGTGAAGGTGACCTGGAACCGCTATGCCGAGGTGGACACCGTCCTCGATCTCGCGCCGGTGAAACCCACCGCCACGGTGACCAGCACCAAGGACTACATTTACCTGTCCACGGTGCTGCTGGGCTTCCCCATCGTCTCTGGCCCGATGACCATCCAGGAAGCTGGCCAGCTGGTGAAGGCCAAGCTGGATGCCAATTTCCTGTAACGGGGATTAGTTTGGGATCATCGCCAGGATGGGCTTCAGGTATTCCCGCTTGGTCATCTCAAACAGGTCGCATTCCAACACCTGTTCCAGGGTGAACTGGTCTTCGACCGGGGTGATCCGGCGGTAGATCAGGTCGGCGACGTTCCATAGCAGGAACAGCTTTTCCGGCTTCACCCCATCTGGTCCGGCGGCCACCACCCGCTGCACCGCGGTCTTCAATTCGGGGATGCTGGCGATGCCGCAGTTGGCTGCGGCCCGGCGATTGTCGTCGAACTTCAGGTCGTCCCAGGTCGCGCCGCGCACCGCAGAAAATAAGCTGGCCCAGTAGAAGGTCTGGGTTGATTCCATGGTGTAAGGATCGTCGTGGCTGCGATCCAGGACCCCGCACAGCTCCTCCATCTCTTCGCCCCAGCGGGCCAGCAGCTTGGCCGCATCGCCCTTGAGGAGCATCTTCACCGTGCCCGGCAAGACCTCGCCTTTGGCGGTGAGGAACTCGGACAGTTCACCGGCATTGGCGTGGAGGGCGTGGTAGATGCGGTAGATGCGACGGGGCGTGGCCATGGCGGAAATCGGAACGTGGGATCGAAATGAGGGAATGGGATGATGACGGCAGCGGGGACTAAACGTTGTTCAGCCCCCGGGGAATAAAGGCGGATGACGGGGGAAGCCGGTGGCTTCCTTATTTCCCGTACTTCCCACCCTTGCCGGGATGCTTCGTATAGCCTCCCTTGCCTGCCTCGTAGCCGCCGCCGGCGCCATCGCCCTTGCCCTGGTATCCGGGGCTCTTGGCTGGGGCGTTCCCATACGGTTTTTTGTAGGGGCGTTTCTGTTCGCCTTCGGCCTGGGGAAGGGCCTGGTCGCCATCGACAAGATCCGGGCGGTAGGGCGTGTAGCCGGGGGCGGGCCGGATCCCCGGGCGGGCTTCGCCAACCCCCTGCTGTTCCGGCTTTTCCTGGCGTTCAAATTTCTTACCTGGGGCGTAGCCTGGGCGGTCGCCGGCTACCTTTTTACCCACGTGGGCGCCTTCGCAGGCGTTTGAATAGCTGGGTCCCGTGCTGGTCGGGCCCTGGTCCAGGCGCACCGGTACCCGCCGTCCGTGGTAGTGGATCGGATGGGTGATGAGGGCGTTGGCCGCAGTCTGGGAACAAGACAGCAGGCTGTGCCGAGGGAACAGCTTGATCCGGCCCAGTTCGCCGGAATCGATGCCCGCCGCCTTGCATAGACCCGAGATCAGCGTGGCCTGGACCAGACCATCCTCGGAACCAAGGCCGACGAACAGGCTGACCGCATTGCGGTCGCCGGTGGGAGCGGCGGGTTCTGGCAGGGAATCCGGCACCAGGCGGTGGACCAGGGCGGCGAGGACCTTGGGCGCCCCGTGGGCGTCCACCAATTCCTTGAATTGAGCCGGCAGCTCGAAGCCTTCCCCCAGGGTCTCGGACAGGCGGTTGGCCAGCTGAGCCCGGCGCACCCCAACGATTTCCGCGGGGGTGGGCACGCTGGCGGCTTCCGGTCGGCACTTGGCCCGGGAGGCGGTCATCAGGAAGCGGCTGCGCTCGCTGTGGGCGATGACCGACCAGGCTTCACCACTGGCTCCGGCCCGGCCGGTGCGACCCACCCGGTGGGTGTAGGTCTCGCTGGTACCCGGCAGGCCCAGATTGAACACGTGGCTGATGTCTTTTACGTCCAAGCCCCGGGCGGCCACGTCGGTGCCCACCAGGATGGATGGGGTGCCGGCGCGAAAGCGGGCCAGAACCCGTTCCCGGGCCTCCTGGGCCAGTTCGCCGCTGATGCCGGCGGCTTCGATGCCGGCGGAGTTCAAACCTTGGACGGCGGTTTCCACGCCATCGCGGGTGCGCACGAACACCAGGGCCCGAGTGGGCGCCAGGGCGGCGATCAGACGGTTCAACGCGGCTTGTTCCTGACCCCGGGGCACGGTGACGTACTTCTGGGGGATGTGGCTGGCGCCCACCTGGGTGTCCAGGCGGACAACTCGAGGGGACTTGAGCCAGCGGGACACGACTTCCTGCACCGCTGGGCCGAAGGTGGCACTGAAGCACCAGCGGGCCACGCCTTCGCCGAGGTCCTTGACCAGTTCTTCCAGTTCGTCACGGAAGCCCAAGTCCAGCATCTGATCAGCTTCGTCGAGGACGAGGATACCCGCATCCGGGGTCAAGGCCCCGTGGTGCAGGTGGTCGATCATTCGTCCGGGGGTGCCGACGACCAGGGCCGGGCCGGCGCGCAGGGCTTTGAGCTGGGGACCGGCGGGGGCGCCGCCGACGAGGATGGCGGTACGACCAGCACCGAGAACCATATCGGCTTCACGGGCGGCCTGCTGGGCCAGCTCACGGGTGGGACAAACCACCCAAGCGCGGCCGAGTTCGCCTGCGGCGAGGCGGGTGGCCAGGGGCAGCAGGAAGGCCAGGGTCTTGCCTGAGCCGGTGCGAGCCTGGGCGAGGATGTCCCCGTCGGTCAGGGCGAGGGGGATGACGGCGGCCTGGACCGGCGTCGGATCTTTGATCCCCCGGGCCTCCAGAGCAGCCACTTGGGCTTCGGGCAAGCCAAGGTCGGCAAACGTGGTGGTCGATACGGGAGCGGTGGGCATCGGCACAGTGTCAGTCGCCGCAGCCCGGGGCAATGGACGGACCGTAAGCTATTGGGAGTGAGTACGTAGTTCGCGGAACCAGGCTAAGGCTCCGATTTTATCGCGGAATCGACCTTCCAGCTGGGCATCTTCGATCTGACGCAACCAACGTCCGATATCCGGGCCGGGACGCAAACCTTCCCCCAGCAGATCATTGGCGGTAATGACAGGAATGTGGGGAATTTCAATTTTTTCTTGGATCAACAGCGCCGGCAAATCCCCCGGATGACCCAGGGCCTGGGCGGTGGCCGCCAGGACTTCAGCATCCGGATGCTGAAGCCAGCGTCGACGATTCGCTAGCTTGGTTTTCGGCCATTCGGCCAGAGCCGACAAGATCCACCGCCAACGACGTTGACGCTCCTTAGCCACGGGTTGTCCATCCACCCAGGCCCAGGGATCATTGGCCTGGCTGAGAAATATCGCCCAGGCCGCGTCCATGGGAAGGGGTCCTCGATTGAGGGCAGCACAAACCACCTCGTTGGCCAATCCCTCCGGCAGCACCTCACCACTACGACCGCTGGCCACTAGCTGGGCAAACCAAGCTCCGGGATGGCCATTACCCAGGCCTTTGTCGATCTCCTGGCAGATTCGTTCCCGGCTGAGTCCGACCAACGGCGTAGTACAGGCGGCCTGCCACGAAGCCGGATCCCAGGTCAGCCCCAAGCCCGAAGCAAAACGGATGCCCCGCAGGACCCGCAAACGATCTTCCTCCAAACGAACCAGAGGATTGCCCACCACCCGGAGAATCCGTGCCTCAAGATCCGCCAAGCCGCCCACATGGTCCACGACTGCCCCGGTCTGGGGATCCATTAGCAGGGCATTGATCGTGTAATCCCGCCGGGCGACGTCTTCTTCCACCGTGGCGAAGGTTACCTGGGCTGGACGACGACCGTCAATGTACAAGCCATCGGTGCGATAAGTCGCGACTTCGGTATGGCCTCCCTGGTCATCGACGACCACGACAACACCGAAGGCCCGGCCCACCATCAGGCAGCGGGGAAACAACGTTTCAACCTGCTCTGGAGTGGCCTGGGTGCAAACATCCACATCGGAAATGGTTCGGCCCAGCAACCGGTCACGCACGCAACCACCGACGAACCAGGCTGAATATCCCGCGTCCCGCAGGATCCCTGTGACCTTCTGACCTCGGACCCAGGGATCGTTCAAATTGGCAGACTGATCGGCATAACCAGGTAAGTGACCCCGGGTTCACGCATAATCAGACCCCGACTAATCTCGATGCCGATGTGCTCGCCTTCATACACCTTGAGGATATTCTGTAGGTAATCCGCATTCAGACCATACCGGGTTACCTGACCTTGGTATTGGCAAGGGATGGGGATTCGGGCTGAACCCTGAAGGGAATTCATGTTGCTGAGGATTGCGGTATCCCGATCGATATGAAGGATGATCGAGCGGCTGGAGGTCTGGGTCATCAATGCCACTCGACGCACGGCCGAAGCAAGTTGCCCGGTATGGAAGGTCAACCCGATTTGCCCGGTCGCATTGGACAAGGCCGGCCGGTAGGAGGGAAAAGTGCCGTCCACCAAACGGGCGGTAAGTTCCACTTGCAAACCCTCAGCCACAACCAAACGGAGGAACAACAAACGCCCGGCGAAGGCAAATTCTACCTTATCACTGCCACCAGCACCAAGGATACGTTGGAGATGGCCCACGGCAGGAGCCGGTACCACCACTGCCATGATTTCCCCTTCGGCGGCAAGACGGAGATTTTCCCCATGTTCCACGGTTTCAGCCAGGACTTTACCGTCCGTGGCGGCTAAAATCAATTCACCATTGCCAACAGTCAGGGACAAACCGGACAACGTGGGACTGGTCCGTTCCTTATCCATGGCAAAGGTGGTTTTACGCAGCATTTCGGCAAGTCGCTTACCCTGAACATGAAAGGGAACGACATCCGTAGGGAAAAAAGACACCGAGGGAAAGGCTTCACCCACCACCGCGGGCACCTGATAATCGCCATCAGCCAGACGAATTGCCAGTTGGCTCTGTTCACCTCCCCCTTGGTGATGCAATTCCACGGTGGCGGATTGGCTTTCTCGCAGGATGCTCACGAGTTGTCGAGAGTTCACCACCACTTGGCCCTGACCAAGGATCTCCACCTTGCGCACCAAGCTCCGCAAGCCTACCTGGCCATCTGAGGCGGTGATCTCGATGTGGGTGGCCTTCGCATCCAGCTGAAGGTTGGTCAGGATCGGCTTCGAAGCCGTCGATGGTACCACGGCATCAGCAGCACTGATGGCGCTCAGGAGATGTTCACGGTCGGCTCTGAGATGAAGTGATGAAGTCATAAAGATAGAAGTCTTTATCATCTCCGTCAGCTCTGTCAAAATAGGATAAAAACTGGCACCTTATTGCAGATAAAGGATTTAGGGTGTCAGAAGCTGCTTCAGTAGACCTGTCAGGACCCGCCAGGGATAGGCAGGAGTCGGTATCTTGGTCGGTATCTGGGATGACTTTTAACCGCCATGCACGCCTTCACACCAAGATCTGACCATTGTTTTGACAGGTTCTCCACCGCCAGATCCTGTGGCCATGGATCCAGGTAATAGAACGTGCTGGAATCCGGTGAAGACCTGGCCTGTGGTCCTGGTGGCCATGGTGACGTTGGTTCTTGGTGGTTGTGCCAATGGAGTGCGAGATCCGGGTACATTCCTGGATCAGATCGTAGGCAATACCTCTGGAGCCCAATTTGGGGATTCCGGATCTATTGATGGAGTTAGCCTTGATCAGGTGCTCCGGGACCATCCTGGGGCTATTGGCCAAGGAAATATAGATGATTTAAACTCCAAGCTTTTGAATGTCTCCGGGAGTGAACAAACAGAATCTGCAGCCGTCGAACGTCAGGTCATCGAGCAACGGAATTGGGAACGGGATCGTCGGGCGGGTCCTGTTGGTCCCCGTGGTCCAGATAAACTGGTTTTAACCCGTTCTGGTGATATTCCCCGGAAGATGGGACTACGGCGACGGATGAAACCTCATCCGGAAGGTGATGATATCCCAAAATGGCAAGGTTCTGGTCATATCATGGATTCCCAAGAAGTTAGATTTGAACCATAATTTCAGGGAAAATCCGAAATTCCATGTAGCCGACGACCTTGACTGGCGTCACGGTTAAATGACCTAATATCCCCTAACCCAGAGGAGTTTCCCATGAGTCAGCCCGATTTCCAAGCTTCTGTGTACGTCGCCGGACACCGTGGATTGGTGGGCTCCGCCATCGTCCGTGCCCTCAAGGCCCGGGGATATACCAATCTACTACTGCGTACCCGACAAGAACTGGACCTGCTTCGTCAGGACCAGGTGGAACGTTTCTTCGCCGAGCACAAACCTGTTTATGTGTACTTGGCGGCCGCTCGAGTCGGGGGAATTCAGGCTAACAATACCTATCGTGCAGAATTCATTTATCAGAACCTTGCCACCGCCCTCAATATCATCGAGGCGGCACGGGTGAACGGCACCAAGAAGCTGTTATTTTTGGGATCCAGCTGCATTTATCCCCGGCTATGTCCCCAGCCGATGAAGGAGGAGCATCTGCTTACCAGCGCCTTGGAACCGACGAACGAACCTTATGCCATCGCTAAGATCGCTGGGGTTAAGTTAATAGAAAACTACAATCGCCAATATGGCACCGGATGGTTGTCCGCTATGCCGACCAACCTGTACGGTCCTGGGGACAATTACGATCTTAATAGTTCCCATGTGCTGCCGGCCCTGCTCCGTAAATTTCATGAGGCCAAGGAAGCCGGAAATGCGCCAGTGCAGATGTGGGGTACAGGTTCCGCTCTTCGGGAATTCCTCTACGTCGATGATCTCGCGGATGCGTGTTGTTTTCTAATGGAAAAGGTTCCCGCCGGGGCAGCGCCCCTGGATCTCTATAATGTTGGTTCTGGTCTTGAGGTGTCGATCCGCGACCTGGCCTTGATCATCCAGCGGGTCACCGGGCATCAGGGGGAATTACGTTGGGACCCCAGCAAGCCGGATGGTACACCCCGGAAGCTGTTAGACACCAGTCTTCTCGGGTCACTGGGATGGAAGATGACCACTTCTTTGGAGGAAGGCATCCGCCGGACTTACGACTATTTTCTCAAGGTCGACCGTCAGCGCTTCCTCGGCAAGCCTTGATCCTGGAAACGCAATTGGAGCTCACCTGCTGTGTTGCTGCAAACCTCGCATGGCGCTGTCATGCCGCGGCTTGAAGCGCCTTGCCTCTGTGCACCACGTGCGTTTCCAGACGCCCCTTTTGGGTGAATAACTGTCGAGGTAAAAAAAATGAAAATACAGCCGGGATTCTGTAAATGATCAACTCAACTGAGTTATTAAGGTTGATCCACCGGATCAGGCGTTGGCCAAATCCTTCGCCGCCGCCCAAGCTCCCAACACCGCGATTCCACCATTGAGGGAGGCTTTCAAGGGAATCTTGCCTAAAAAGCCACCCAGGGCGGGATTTTTCCGGAATGCGCTGATCACCGCGGGTTGCCGTAGCCAGTCGATGATCCGGGGAGTCACCCCACCAGCCAGCACCACGCCTCCGGTGGCCAGAAGTCGCAAAGCTGCATTTCCTGCCTCCTGGGCGAGGATCAGGGCCAAAGTCTCGGCCACAGCCGCCGATCGGGGATTTGTCGACGGCGATTGGGCAGCGGCCATGATCACCGGAGTCTGGTCGAGAGCAGCGAGAATGGCTTGTTCGATCGTAAGATCATCGGTCAAGCCCTCAGCCCCCAGGGCTTTCCACAGATTGGGAATACCCCGGCCGCTGGCGACATTTTCCAGGCTGACCTGGCTCAACTCTCCTTCAAGAAACCCATGGATTCTCCGCTGGCGATCGCCCCGGGGTGCGAAATCGGCATGTCCCGCTTCGCTGGCGTGGGCTTCCCAGCGGTTCCCCCGGCGAAGTAAAAACGCCTCACCAAGACCGGTTCCTGGAGCGATGACCGCCACCGGACCTTCGTCGGCATTACCTTCGGCGAGGAGCACCTGTTCATCGGCCCGAAGGAACGGTACCCCCAGGGTGGTTGCCACCAGATCGTTGACGAACACCACCCGATGGGCGCCAGCGGCCTGGGCAACGATATCCTGATTCGCTTCCCAAGGCAGATTAGTCGGTTTGACTCGGCCATTGATCACCGGTCCTGGGATGCCCAGACCAATCCAGCGGGGCGTGACTTTCGCTTCCGCCAGGAATCGACCCACCAGTTCCTCGCAAGAAACGCTGTCGGCGGCTGGCATTCTGGTTTCGTACAACGGCCGCCGGGGATCGCCATCCACCGTGGTGAGGATGAAATGGGCCTTGGTGCCGCCGATATCGCCGGCGAGAATGAAATCTGTCATGGTCTTGATCCTGGCGTAGGGGCCGGGGATCGTTTGTAGATCGCTCGAATCACAATCAGGGAAGTAGAGACTAAAAGAAAAGGGGCAGGTAAAACCTGCCCCGATCCCCATCATCGATGAGGCATTCCCCTCATTCCCATTCGATGGTGCCCGGCGGTTTGCTGGTGATGTCGTACACCACCCGGTTGATCCCGCGTACCTCGTTGATGATCCGGTTGCTCATCTTCCCTAGGACGTCATGGGGGATGTGGGCGAAGTCGGCGGTCATGCCATCGGAGGAGGTCACCGCGCGGATGGCGCAGGCGTTTTCGTAGGTTCGTTCGTCGCCCATCACGCCCACGGATTTCACCGGCAGGAGCACAGCGAAAGATTGCCAGATCACCCGTTCCAGGCCGGCGGTCTTCAATTCAGCGCGGACGATGGCGTCGGCCTCCTGGAGAACCCGAACCTTCTCGGCGGTGATGTCACCCAGGATTCGCACCGCTAGGCCCGGGCCGGGGAACGGCTGGCGCCAAACAACCTCGTCGGGCAATTTCAGTTCGGTGCCGATGGCCCGGACCTCGTCCTTGAACAGGAATTTGAACGGTTCCACCAGGCCCAGGCCCAGGTCCGCGGGCAGGCCGCCGACGTTGTGATGACTCTTAATGACGCTGGCCGGGCCACCGTGGACGCTCACCGATTCGATGACGTCGGGGTACAGGGTGCCCTGGGCAAGGAATTTCACGTGGCCGCCACCGGCAGCCTTCAGTTTCGTCGCCTCGTCCTTGAACACGTCGACGAACAGCTTGCCGATGATCTTGCGTTTCCGCTCGGGATCGCTGACCCCGGCCAGAGCCGTGAGGAACCGTTCAGAGGCATCGACGTAGATCAGCTTCAGACCGATGTGGTCGGCGAACAGCTTCTGGACACCATCAGCCTCGCCCTTCCGCAGCAGGCCGTTGTTGACGAAGATGCAGGTCAGCTGGGCGCCGATGGCCTTGTGCAGGAGCACTGCGGCCACCGAGGAATCCACGCCGCCGGATAAGCCGAGGATGACGTGTTCGCCGCCGACCTGGGCCCGGGTGCGCTGGACCTCTTCGTCGATGAATGAGCCCATCGTCCAGTCGCCGCGGCAGCCGCAGATCTTGGTCAGGAAGTTGCCGATGATCTGAGCGCCATGGGGCGTGTGGGCGACCTCGGGGTGGAACTGGACGCCGCGGAAATTCAGGGCCGGGGCGTGGACCGCTGCCAGGGGGCAGCTGGCGCTCCGGGCGATGACCTGGGCGCCGGGGATGGCGTCGATCCGGTCGCCGTGGGACATCCACACCATCTGGGACTTCGGCAGGCCGGCGAACAGGGGATCGTCGCCGAGTACGTCCAGCTCCGTGCGGCCAAATTCCCGGTGGTCGGCCTTGATGACCTTGCCGCCGTTCACGTGGGCGGTCACCTGCATGCCGTAGCAGATCCCTAGCACCGGGATGCCCAGGGCATAAATCGCCGGATCCACCTGGGGCGCCCCAGGCACGTACACGCTGGCCGGGCCACCGGAGAGGATGACGCCGGTGGCGCCCTTGCAGACCGCCAGCCCCGCGTGGAACGGGTGGATCTCGCAGAACACCTTGGCCTCACGGACCCGGCGGGCGATGAGCTGGGTGACCTGGGAACCGAAGTCCAGGATGACGATCTTCTGATGGCTCACGTGTTATTCCGGGCGGTAGTTGGGGGCTTCTTTAGTGATCTTCACGTCATGGGGGTGCGACTCGCGCAACCCGGCATTGGTCATCCGCTGGAGGACCGCCACTTTTTGCAGGGTCGGAATGTCCTTGGCTCCGCAGTAGCCCAGGCTGGCCTTGAGGCCGCCCACCATTTGGAACACGACGGTGGAAAGCGGACCCTTTGACGGAACCATGCCTTCGATGCCTTCGGCCACCAGCTTGTCCGGGCTTTTCTCGCCATCTTGGAAATAGCGGTCGGCGCTACCCTTTTGCATGGCGCCGATGGAGCCCATGCCCCGGTAGACTTTGAACTGCCGGCCCTGGTAGATGATCATTTCACCTGGGGACTCATCGCAGCCGGCGAGGATGCTGCCCAGCATTACGACATTGGCGCCGACGGCGAGGACCTTGGCGACATCGCCGGAATATTTGATGCCACCATCGGCGATCACCGGGATGCCAGCCTTGTTGGCGGCCTTGGAGGCATTGATCACCGCGGTGATCTGGGGGACGCCGACGCCGGCGACCACCCGGGTGGTGCAGATCGAACCGGGACCGATGCCAACCTTGATCGCATCTGCCCCAGCCTTGATCAGGTCGATGGCGGCGGCCTCGGTGGCGATGTTGCCAGCGATGACGTCGATATCGTGGGCCTTCTTGATGGCCTTCACCGTCTCGATCACGTTCTTGGAATGACCGTGGGCCGAATCGACGACGATGACGTCGACTCCGGCCTTCACCAGGGCATCCACCCGGGCGACATCACCCACGCCCACGGCGGCGCCAACCCGCAGGCGGCCTCGGGCATCCTTGCATGCCTGGGGGTATTGCTCCTGGCGTTCCAGATCCTTGATGGTGATCAGGCCCACCAGGGCACCTTTGGCATCCACCAGGATCAGTTTTTCGATCTTCGCCTTGTAGAGGAGCTGCTTGGCTTCGGCCAGGCTGACCTTGGGCGGGGCGGTGACCAGTTCCTTGGTCATTACTTCAGTGATGGGGGTTTCCGGCTTGCGGTGGTACTTGAGGTCACGTCGGGTGACGATGCCGACGACTATTTTGCCATCCAGGACGGGAATGCCGCTGATGTGGTGGCGCTCCATCAGATTGATGGCGTCCTTCACCGAGGCGCTGGCGGGCAGGGTCTGGGGATCGGTGATCACCCCATTTTCGCTACGCTTGACCTTTTCAACCTCAAGGGCCTGGTCCGCAGCAGTCAGATTCTTATGGATGATCCCCATGCCGCCCATTTGGGCGAGGGCGATGGCCAGCTTGTGTTCGGTGACGGTGTCCATCGCCGAGGACAGGACCGGGATGTTCAGGCGGATCCGCTTGGTGAGCTGGATCGAGACATCAGTGTCCTTGGGCACGACCTCGCTGCGATTCGGGATCAGCAGCAGATCGTCGAAGGTCAGGCCTTCATCGGGGAGGATCGTCGCCATGTCGCACCTCTGGGGAAACCTGGACGATATGGAGCATTCACCGTGGGCAACCCGGCCCTTCCACCAGTTGGTCCCGGGTTAGGCTGCTGCCCCTTATGACGATCGAACTGCGCAACCGACTCCTTTTCGGCGTTCTTTTGGCCGGGGTGGTGATCGGGGCCTTGACCAGTGACCTGATCCGGGGCACCCATCAGGGCGCGGTGGTGCTTTGTCTGCTCATCGGTGCCTTGGCCAGTCGGGAATACCTCCGTTTGGCCAGGACAGGTGCTCCGGGGTTGAATTGGGCCCCAGTTGGTCTGACGACCTTGTCCGTGATCGCCGAACCCACCCTTGCGCAACAGTTACCAGGCATCCCCTGGCTGGCCATTCTGGTGGGAATTGGCCTTGGCTGGCTGTTGGTGGAACAGCTGTTCATCCGGGCTGTGGAAGGATTCTTCGCCCATATCGGTGCGGGCATCCTAGGTATCCTCTATGTCGGCTTGCCCTTGAATCTCCTGCTGCACTTGGCGGATCAGCGGGTCCCTGCAGCCTATTATGGCGGCGAAGGTGGCCAGGTTCTCCGGGGAGGGGCGTTGGTCATTGTCTTCCTGGCGACGGTCAAAATGGGGGATATTGCAGCGTTTTTCGGCGGCAAAACATTTGGCCGTAATAAGATGTGTCCAAGAATCAGCCCCGGAAAGACGTGGGAGGGTTTCGCCTGTTCATTCGTTGGGTCGATCGGTGGCAGTTACCTGTTCTCGTGGCTATGCGCCCAGCAGTTGGGTCATGGCCCCTTTCAGGGTTGGTGGCAGCCGGCGGTCTGGGGCCTGGTCCTTGGTCCTCTGGGAGTGCTGGGTGACCTGGCGGAAAGCGCCATGAAGCGATCGGCAGCAATGAAAGACAGCGGTTCCTCCATGCCCGGCTTTGGCGGCATCCTGGACATCCTGGATGCCCTGGTCATCGCCGCCCCGGTGGCCCTGTTGTTGGCCTTTGTCCTCTGAAATAGTGCTGAAAGCGGTGATTGTCGCGGCGGTCTTGGCCAGTGGACAGCGGAGAACCGATTGATACACCCCAGAACCATTTTGGAGGTACTTATGGCCCGTATTCCCACCCTGCTCGCCACCGTTGCCATTGCCGGCGCCCTTATCTTGGGCGGCTGCGGCGAGGACGAAGCGAAGAAGAAGGCCGAGGCGGACGCCGCAATCGCTGCCCAGAAGCAGAAGGAAAGCGAAGCGAAGGCTAAGGCTGATGCTGAAGCGAAAGCCAAGGCCGATGCCGAAGCGAAAGCCAAGGCTGATGCCGAAGCCGCTGCAGCTGCTGCGGCCGCCAAGAAGGCAGCAGACGAAGCGGCCGCCAAGGCCGAAGCTGAGGCGGCGGCCAAGAAGGCCGAAGCCGAAGCCGCCGCCAAGAAGGCCGCCGAGGCTGAGGCGGCCCGCAAGGCGGCTGCTGAAAAAGCTGCCGCGGAAAAGGCTGCCAAGGAAGCTGCGGCCAAGGCCGCTGAGGAAGCTGCCGCAATGAAGGCCGCCGAGGAAGCTGCGGCCAAGAAGGCCCAGGAAGAAGCTTTGGCCCGTGAGAAGGCCCAGAAGGAAGCCCAGGAAGCCCAGGAAGCCGCGGCCAAGGCTGCCGCGGAAAGGGCTGCCCAGGAAGCCGTGGCCAAGGCCGCTGCTGACAAGGCGGCCGCTGAAAAGGCCGCTCAGGAAGCCGCGGCCAAAGCGGCCGCTGAAAAGGTTGCCGCTGAAAAGGCGGCCGCCGAAGCTGCGGCCAAGAAGGCCGCCGACGAAGCGGCTGCGGCCGAGGCTGCCCGCGTGGCCGCTCTCAACAACCTGGTTGAGCCAATG
>CANIXE010000004.1 GCA_947470885.1 Planctomycetota bacterium | reverse complement strand
ATCCCGCGGTGAATGCCTGGAACGATAATCCCGCTTACTTGATGGATGCGCCGTGGAGCAGTGCCGCCGAACGGGCGGCCGCCAGCCGGTTCCTCGATTTCCTGATGACCGAACCGGTCCAGCGCAGGGCCCTGGACCATGGGTTCCGTCCCGGCAATCCGGCGGTTCCCATCCGCTTTGATGCCAGCCCCTTCGTCCTGTACCAGCCCCAAGGTCTGCGTATAGATCTCCCGGCGGTCATCCAGACACCCAAAGCCGAGGTGGTGAACAACCTCCTCGCTGGCTGGCAACGCTCGGTCGGTCGCTGAATCCTTCTTCCTCAGGAACCCGTCATGTCCCTCTTCCTGCGCATCGGCAACCTCTTCAAGGGCTTCGCCAGCCTGTTCGTGAGCGGCCTGGAAGTCCGCAATCCCGAGGCCCTGCTGGAGGTGGAAAAGGAAAACCTGCGCAAGCAGATCGGCCAGTTCAACCAGGGCCTGGCCAACCACGCCGGACTGTGCGAACGCCTGATGTCCCAGGTGAAGAAGCTCGAATCCGAGGAGCGGGACCTGCGGGCCAAGGCCGCGGCGAACCTCCGGGTCGGCAACCGCAGCGCCGCGTCCCAGTACGCCCTGCGCCTCCAGACCGTCAGCCGGGAACTGGAAGAAAACCGCACCCAGCTCGCGGATTCAGAGAAGACCTACAAAGACCTGGTGAAGGCCCGGGACGTGTCCATGGCCGCGGCCAAGGCCAAAATCGAATCCCTCAAGTCATCCATCGATGACATGAAAATGAAGAAGGCCATGGCGGAGATGAACGAGATGGCGGCGGGGATGATCACCACCGTGGGCGGTTCCGGCGACACCCTGGATCGGCTCCACGAAATGGTCGAAGGCGAGCGCAACAAGGCCGCCGGCCGGGCCCGTCTGGCCAAGGATTCCCTGAACGTCCAGGAATTCGAGCTGAAGGAAGCCGAGCAGCAGGCCCTGGCCGACCAGGCCCTGGCGGATTTCGCGGCGAAGGAAGGCCTGGTCATCGACGCGCCGGTGCCCAACGCACCCCTTGGCGGTACCGCCGGGGTTCCGGCGGCGGCGCAGAAGACGATGGGTTGATAGGGCGTGTGGCGCTACGTTTCGGCGGCGTTCTGGGCCCGACCCCGGATTGCAGGCCTGGGCGCCCTGCCGCTGAATTTGGTTGCCCTTACGGCCTTCGCCATGCTGGGTTTTGGCAATCCGGGCTTCTGGTTCCTCGGAATCGGCCTGGAGATCTCCTATCTCTGGTTGCTGGCGGGCAGTGCCAGGTTCCGCCAGGTCATCGACAACAATGCCCTGGTGGTCACCACCCCCGACCGGGCGAAGCTCACCGCTGAACTGATCGCCGGCTTGGGGAACGAGGCCAAAAGCAAATTGGCCGCCTTGGAAACCCAATGCCGGCGGATCGTCACCCTCCAGCAGGCCAGCACGCCCGAGGAATATTTGCTGGCCTCCAACCGCGAGGCCCTGGAACGCCTGCGCTGGACCTACCTCAAGCTGTTGGTGGCCGAGGCCAACCTGCGCAGCGCCGAATGGAATGAGCCGGAATCCCGGCTCCAGGAACGGATTGCCGGCTTGGACCGGGACATCGCCGCCGCCCGCACCGACAGCCTGCGGGAGGCCAAGGTGGCCACCCGGGAGCTGTTGGCCCGGCGCCTGGCTAACCGGGCCGAGCGGGACCGCCACTTGGCGGAAATCGCCGCCGACCAGGACCGGATCGAAGCCCAGATCGAACTGGCCCGGGAAAATGCCCTGATCCAGGGTCGGCCCATGTCCATCGCCGGCGAGGTGGAATTGGCGTCCACCTTGTTGGACTTTGGCTCCTCGGCCCCGGTGATCGGCGATCTGGACCGGGCTTTTGCTCCCGTTGAAACGGCTTCGCCGCGACCGATCCCAGTTCAAGGAACCGCTTCATGACCGATGTCGCCATCCAGCCCCGGGGTCCCGCCGCCGCCATCGTTCGCACCCGCCCCGGCTGGGCCGATGACATCGCCCTGGCCTATGAAAGCGGCGCGGCCTCCCAGTTCGTCCTCCACGGCAATGTAGGGGACCGCTTTCAACTGCCGTCCGAGGGTAAACCGGAATCCGGGACCTTGGCCGATTATCTGGCGAAGGTCCTGCTGACCCGCTTCGACGTGGTGTTGAGCTATGACCTGGGCAACGGCCTGCGGATCGTCCGGGGTGGCGCGGTGTTGGCGGACTGGCCCCACTTCAAGCAGGACGCCACCCTGCCGGCAGAGCCCCGGGCGGCGGTGGCCTGGCTGACCCAGTATTTCCGCTACACCGCCAACCTGGCCCGGCTGGGCCAACGGCGGCTGCAGATCGCCTGCATCCTGCCCGCCGCCCAATTGCTGGCCCCGGCAACCCAGGGCTGGAGCAGCTACGACATCGCCGCCATCGCCCTCCAGATCCGGGACTGGGCCAGCGACGGTCTGTTGGCGGGCCACAGCCTGGCGACCTTCCTGGTCACCGAGGCCCTGGCGGATCTGCATCCCCTGATCGCCACCAATCCCCGGGCCCAGGTAACGCCCATCCCGTTGCCCGGCCCCGTGGAGCTGCAGGCGGCGTTCGCCCAATTGGCGGCGGAATGCCCCACCGCCCTGGCCACCTGGGCGGCGGATCTCAGCAAACCTGCGGCGGCCCTGGCGGGCACCACCATCGCCGCCGTGGACGCCCTGGTCCGCACCCACGAGCACCGGCGCACCGCCCTCACGGAAAAAGATCTGTCAGCGGCGAAAAAGCGGATGGTGGAACAAGACTGCGCCGGGCTGATCGAATTCATCGACTCTAAGCGTACTCTCGATGACCTGGCGGGGATGACCCGGGTGAAGGAGTGGCTGCGCCAGGATCTGGCCCTGTGGCGCAAAGATGATCTACAGGCCATGCCCATGGGTTACTTGCTGTGCGGCCCGGTGGGCACCGGCAAGACCTTCGCTGTGGAATGCCTCGCCGGCGAGGCGGGCGTGCCGGTGGTGAAGCTGAAGAATTTCCGGGACAAGTGGGTGGGCTCGACGGAAGGGAATCTGGAAAAAATCTTCCGCCTGGTCCGGGCCCTGGGCCGCTGCTACGTGTTTGTTGACGAAGCCGATCAGGCCCTGGGCCGCCGGGAATCCGGGGGCAACGACGGGGGCATCGGCGGTCGGATCTACGCGATGCTGGCCCAGGAAATGTCCGAAACCAAGAATCGCGGGCGGACCATCTGGCTGCTCGCTAGTTCCCGGCCAGACTTGATCGAGGTCGACCTGAAACGCCCCGGGCGCATCGACATCAAGATCCCCCTGCTGCCCACCGGCACCCCGGTGGAAAGCTGGGCCCTGATCCGCGCCCTGTGCAGCCGGCGGGGCTTGGAGCTGCCGGCGGAAATGCCCGCCGCGCTCGCGGAAAAAATCCCGGTGTGGCTGACCCCCGGCGCGGCGGAGGCCCTGGCGGTGAAAACCTATCGGGTCCACCGCACCGCAAATCTGGTGCCGGTGGAGGCCCTGACCAATTGCCTGGCAGATTGGCGTCCGCCGGTGCCCCTGGAGGTTATGCGTGCTCAGATCGATTTGGCGGTGAACGAGGCCAGTGATGCCGCCTTCGTTCCGCCGGAATTTCGCCGCTGAGGCCAATGAGACCTGGAAGAGGGACCGGCGCTTGCCGCCGTGGCTGTCCCGAGGACATTACCGCCCATGATCTTCCGCCGACGCACGACAGAGCAGGTCTATTCCACCCTGCAGCAGGTGCAGCGGCGGATGAGCGAACAGGGCGGCGCTCCGGCCCAGGCTGTCGGCTCTGGGGGCACTCGACCGTTCACCGCCAGCGGGGCCCGGGTTGCCGTGGGCAACGTGGCGGGTCCCCGGTATCCCACGCCCCCCGGGGGCATCGTGGTGCCGTCGACGTCCGCCAATTCCGCCAATGATCAAACCGAGTCTGGCCCTCCCTTGGGTGGCATGCTGACCAAGAATCCCCCGGGGGTCAGCCGTTTCACCCTGCAGCTGCCTCTGCACTTGGCCATCACCCTGATGCTGTTGTGGCTGGTGACGGTGATCCTCGCTTTCGTCCTCGGGCGGATGTCCTCGGATCGGGCCCCGATGCCCATCAGCCAGGCCCCGGCGTCCACGAGTACCCCTGCCGCACCAGTGGAGGCCCCTGAACGCGGACGCTTCGTGTTTCTCCTCAAGTCGGTGCCCACCACCAACGAGCAGATGCGTCAGCAGTGGCAGAAGGAAGTGGACCGGCTGAACGACGTGTGCCGACAGAACGTCGGCAAGGGCTGGAAGCCGTTCTTTGCCCTGCGAGAGCCGGAAAACGGTGGTCTGCAATTGGTGTTCGGCCAGATCGAGGGCCGATTCGGCATCGACCAGGCCAAGTTCACCGACTTCGTGCGTCTGTTGACCCAGCCCAAGTCCAAGGGCGGTGGCGATTATACCCAGGGCCGGTGGTTGCCTGTTGAGCCCTGATCCCCGCTGGCCCCGCCACGGGGCGTTGCTGCCCCTGGTGGTGCCGTTCCTGCCGGCGGGGGAACTCGCCCACGATCTCCTGCATCTCCAACGGGTCTACCGCTGGGCCATCCGTCTGGCCCCGGAGGTTGCGGCCGATCCCGACCTGTGCGGTGCCGCCGCCCTGGTCCACGATCTGGTGTTCGTCGCCAAGGATGCCCCGGAGCGCTCGACCGGCGGCGAACGCAGCGCCGCCGCCGCCCCGGCGGTCCTCGCCCGGGCGGGCTACGCGGCAGCGGAGATCGCGGTGGTCGCCGAGGCGGTCCGCACTTCGTCCTGGTCCCGGGGGCTGGCCCCTACCAATCCCGAGGGCGTGGTCCTCCAGGATGCGGACCGTCTAGATGCCCTGGGGGCGGTGGGCCTCCTGCGCACCGCCGCCTGCGGCCAGCACATGAGCCGGCCCGATCGACCGGGCCGATTCTATGATCCGGCGGATCCCTGCGCCGCCACGCCCCGGGCCTTGGACGACCGGACCCAGGTGGTGGACCATCTGCCGGCGAAACTGCTGCGCCTGGCCCGGGGGATGCATACCCCCACGGGCAAAATCGAAGGCGCCCGGCGTCACGACTATCTGTTGGATTTCCTCGGGGAATTGGCCCGGGAAACCGCCCCGTAGGCCGGTCTTATCCTTTCACCAGCCGTTCCAGTTCACCCACGGTGGTGGTGATGCTCTCCGCCTGACCTTGAAGTTCCGCCGCGTTGGCGGCGGTGCGTTCAGCGTCGGCGGCATTGCCCTGGGTCACCCGGTCGATCTCAGCCACGGCCTGGGAGATCTGTTGCACCGAGGAGGTCTGTTCGGTGGTGGCGGCGGTGAGGGTGGACATCGCCTCGCGGACCGCGGCCACCGCGGTGGTGATCCCGGCGAAGGCGGCCGGCAGATCTTTGCCAAAGGCTGATTCGGAGGTCCGGCAGAGTTCCGAGGTGGCCTGTTCCGCCCGGCTCAAGGCGCTCTGGCTGCGTTCGACGAGGACGCTGGTGGAACGGACCTCCTCGGCACTGCGTTGGGCCAGACTGCGGACCTCGTCGGCGACCACGGCGAAGCCGGCGCCGGCTTCCCCGGCCCGGGCCGCCTCCACGGCGGCATTCAGGGCCAGCAGGTTGGTCTGGAAGGCGATGTCGTCGATGGCCTCCACGACCCGGACGGTTTCCTTGTTGGTGGCGGTGATGTCGTTGATCGCCTCGGTGAGGGCCATCAGCCGTTGCCCGAAATCCAGGGAGACCTGCATCGATACGCCTTCACCCGCCTCGGTCTGACGACCGACCTCGTCCATCTGCTCCTGGATTTTTTGGGTCGCCTCGGATCCCTGGCGGGCCGCCTGGGAGATCTCCTCCATGCTGGCACTGGTTTCCTCCAGGCCGGCGGCCTGGCGGGAGGCCCCGTCGGCAATGCTGCTGGCCAGGCCAGCGACCGTTGCGCTGGCCTGACTGTTGGCCTCGGCGGTCTCCCCCAGGCGGGCGATCACCCCCAGAAATGGCCGGGGGATGGAGCGGGCCACCAGCAGGGCCAGGAGTACCAGCCCGACCACGGCGATGGGAATGGCGACGAACAGGGTGAGAATGATCTGGTGGATGATGCTGGTGGCCTGGATGCTGGAGGCCTCGGCGAAGGCCTGGAGGCGTTCCCCCTGGGCCTCCAATTTTGTTTCCAGGTCGTTGAACACCGTCTGGAAGGCGGACACCCGGGTTTGACGCTGGTCCGCCGCCAGGGGGATCGGTCTCCCCAGGTCCGCCACCAGGGCGATGGCGTCGGCGGTATAGCGGGTGACGATCGGCGTGGATTCTTCCACCGCCAGTAGTTCGCTGTCCGCCAGGCCCATGGCCGTCAGGGTGGCGGCGGAGCTGCGCATGGTCTCGGCCATGCGGGTGACCTCGGCCTTGCGTTCGTCTGGGGTCCCGAGGTTGGCCAGGGCCCCCCGGACACATCCCTGCAGGCCTTCATGCATCATGTCCACGGCCATGCTGGCGTGGAGGGCCTTGGCGCCCAGGATCGCCCGTTGATTGGCTGCCGCCGCCTGGTTGGCCAGGTGGTAGCTGAGGCCAGCAAACGCCAGCAGCAGGCCGATGCCCGCAGCGGCGACCAGGAGGACTTTGTGGGTGATGGACAGGTGCATGGGACCGCTCCGGGCGAATGGCCGGAAAGTCTACCTCGGATTATCCCGATCCGCTAGCCGGAGTTTACGCCACCGGCGGCCAATATCCCAGGGGTTCCATTAATCGGCGCAGGGTCTGGGGCAGGGCCTCGATCAGGTCCAGGGTGTCGTAGCAGGGACCACGTTCCGGCCATAAGGAGTCGCCGGCGGTGGTGATCCACAGCACGGCCATCCGCGCCGCGTCATAGGGCAGGGCGCCCCGGGCCAGCAGGCCGGCGGCCAGGCCGGCGAGGACGTCGCCGGTGCCGCCCACGGTCATTCGCGGATTGCCCCGGTGGTTGTGCTGCCAGCGCCAGCCGTCGGTGACCAGATCCACCATGCCCTTGGCCAGGATCACCCGGTTGCGCCGGGCGAAGGCGTGGACGCTGGATTCGGTGGCGGCGCTGCCCAAGAGCGTCCGGGCCTCCCGGGCGTGGGGGGTCAACAGGACCCGGGCCTCGGGATCTTCCAGGGCTCGGACCTGTTGCGCGCAGGCGGTGATCCCGTCGGCATCCAGGACCACCGGGACGCCTAGCTCCAGGGCCAGGGAGAAGGCTTGGCGGGCGGCGTCGTAGGTACCTTCCTCCTGGCCCAGGCCGGGGCCAATGAGGACGGCGCCGGCGCGGACGATCAGGGGGGTCAGTTCTTCGGGATCTGCGGGGACCAGGGACGGCCGGTCCTGGCGGTGGCAGACCACCGTGGGGGGCAGGGCCGCGGTGCCGGCGGTCCACGCCCGGACCAAGTCGCAGCCGGTGCGCACCGCCGCCCGGGCGGAAAATTCCAGGGCTCCGGGGAACAGGCCGCCACCGATGATCAGCAATTCACCATGGTTGCCCTTGCGCCCTTCCCTGCGCAGGGGCGGGAAACGGCGTAGGCAGACGGGTTGGATCTCCTGCCAGGCGGCGGGGGGGATGCCCAGGTCGACGGTGGTGAATTCCCCACCAGCCCGCAGGAGTTCCGCCTTGGCGGTCTGGAAGCACACCGAGCGGGTCGCCGGGACCTCCAGGTCGCTGCCCAGGCCGCTGGGGACATCCGCCGCCAGCACCGGTACGCCAGACAGGGCGAATTCCCTGAGAATGGTCAAGGCGCCGGCGATGGGTTCCCGGGGGCGGCCCCGGGTGCCGGCTCCCAGCACGGCGTCGATCACCAGGGCGGGTCGGATCAGGATCGGCGGGCTGGATCGGGTCACGGATTCGGGCAGGGCCTCGGCGGCCTGGATGCATAGGGGGCTGACCGGGGAGGTTACCGCCCAGACCACCACGTCGCGTCCGGATTCGGCGAGGATGCGGGCGCATACGTAACCATCGCCGCCGTTGTTCCCCTGGCCGCAGGCTATCAACACCGGCCCACCCGAGACCAGGCGCTGGGCTTCCCGGGCGAGGGCCGTGCCGGCCCGTTCCATCAAATCCCCCAGGTCACAGCCCAGGTTCTGGGCGGCTTCATCGATCAGGGCGCTTTCCGTCAGGGGCACGATGGGCGGGGGCAGCGACATGGCGGACACCTCACGTCCTGCGCCACCCTTGGCAAGCGCCGCCGTCAGCCCTCCGGCCCAGAGTGGCAATCAGCGGGTGGGGCCTAGGGTCCCGGCCATGCGCACCACCTCCTCCGTCCTTGTCGCCGGCCTGCTCGGGCTCGCCGGCCTTCTTCCCGCCGCCGACCTGTTCGACTACAAAGACCTGCGGGTTGGCGCGGCGACAGTGGGTACCTCCTCTGAAGTCCGCTCCACGGCCTCCGGGGTGGCGAGCACGACGAGCAAGGAGAAATGGGATTCTGCCCAGCGCCTCAGCCTGGATGCGGTGGTGGGTGTCGACCTGGTGCTGATCGGCGTCGCCGGCGGTGTGGGCATTGTCCATGACCGGCGACGGGGCGACAGCACCACTGAGGAGGCCTACACCGGGCGACTCCAGGCCGGGCCGTACCTGGATTTCGGGCCACTGACTCTGGAGGTCCTCGGCCAAGTGGGCGTGGGCAATGCCAAGTTGAAGATGGACGGTTTGAGCGACAGCACCGCCACCCGCACCGAATATGGCGCGGTCCTGAATATTCTGTTTCCGATCCCCGCCCTGCCCCTGGTGGTGGGTGCCAACGTTGGGGTGCTCCATTCTGAAAGCAGTCATTCCGTCGATATCGCCAGCATCCCCACGGATCTCAAGCTGACCGATGCGGATTACACCGCGGGCATCCTGGTGGGCTGGCGCTTCTGATGTTCGCCCTGGTGGTCCGGCGCCTGGCGGCCGGTCTGGTCGTCCTGGCCCTGGTCCATCTGGCGACCTTCGCCGCTCTTCGGGCCCTCCCCGGCGAAGCCTGGGCTGATCTGGCCGGGGACCGGGCCCTGCCTCCAGCCGCCGCTGCCCGTCTTGCGGAACTGTATGGTGCCGGCCGGCCTTGGTGGCAGCAGTATGTCGCGGATTTGGGGTCCCGGCTTCGCGGTGAATTGGGGGTCAGCCTGAAGCTGGCCCGGGGCGCGGACGTGGGTCACTTGTTGGCCCAAGCGGCACCGGTTTCCCTGGGCATCGGTTGTGGGGCCTTGGCCCTGGGCACGGGCCTGGGGCTGGCCGCCGGGGCGGTGGCCGCCCGGCGTCGGGGCGGCTGGGCGGACCATCTGGTGGGAGGCCTGGCGACCCTGGGGGTCAGCGCCCCGGAATTTGTCCTCGCCACCGGGCTGTTGCTGGTGTTCAGCCTGGTTCTGGGCTGGCTGCCCGCGGGCGGGCCGTCGCCTTTGGGCCTGATCCTGCCCATCATCACCCTGGCCATCCCGTTGGCGGCCAGCCTGGCACGCTTGGTCCGGGCCAGCCTGGCCGAGGAGTTGTCGGCGGATTTCGTGCGCACTGCCCGGGCCAAGGGCCAAGGGGAAGTGTCGGTGATCGTCGATCACGCCCTGCGTCCGGCCCTGGGTCCGGTGTTGGCCTGGTTGGCCCCGGCGGCGGCAAATGTGCTTACTGGTTCGATGGTGGTGGAGGCCCTGTTCGCCCTGCCGGGCCTGGGCTCGTGCTTCGTCGCCGGGGCCCTGGCCCAGGATTGGCCGGTGGTCACCGGCGCGGCGTTGCTGTACGCCGGATTGCTGGTGCTATTCAATCTTGCCGCGGATCTGGCCTTGGCCTGGCTGGACCCCCGGACCCGGGCATGACGCCGCCCTGGCCCAATCGCCCGCAGCTGGTGGTGTCTACTTCAGGACGTTGGTCCCGTCATCCGCAGGCGTTTTATCGTTGATGTCCACCTCGCCGCCGTCCTCGTTGCGGATGGGCACGATCAGGGCCTCCGCCGAGGCGGTGAGGACATGCTTGGGGAACGCGGTTTTGAGGGCGGTCAGGGCAGTCACGGCTTCTTCACGGCGTCCGGAACGGATCAGGGCGAGGATCTGGTAGTAGGCCTGGCGGGGGGATGGCGGGCAGGTGGCCGCGGCGGTCAAGAGCGCCTGCCAGTCGCGGTTTTCCGCGAGGACCGCCAGGCGTTCCAGGGAGGCCCCGCCCGCGTCCGCCTTGCCGTGGGCACTCAGCCACAGGCCCAGGGTGTTCTTGACCCCCCGGGCCACGGCCTCGGTGGGTTCGGCGAGGGGAGTGTCGGCCTTGCGCCGGCCGCTGATGGCGACGTGACTGTCCTCCAGGCCGTTGGCCCAGATCCGGGTCTCGACCACGACATCACCCCCACTGAGCCGGCGCTCCAGGCGGACCAACGCCAGGCTGCGGTCGTTGCGGGTGAGGGTAGCGCCCACGCCCACCCCGCCGGTCAGGTCGGATTCGCTGATCCCCCGTTCTTTCAGGGCCGCTTGGGCTTCGACACCGCTGACCACCTTGACCTGGGCCTGGACCTCGGTGGCGGCTTCGGTCAGGCGGGCCGTGACCGCCTCGGTATCCGGTTTGGCCGCGGGATCGAGGGAAAGCAGGATGACCAGGAGGAGCGGTTCCATGAGAGGCGGACCTTGCCTGGAATGCAGGCATGGGAAGGGGCGGGATTGGAGGGTCAGGCAGCCGGAGAATGGCGGTTGAGCAGCCGAGTCGGTTGCCCATCGTGCCGACCGGCGCAACGCGCCAACGTTGAAACCGCCGGCCCACCTGGAATGCGCATGACCACCCCGCCACCCGCCGCCGAGCTTCTTCTCCGGGAGGCCGTCCGTCTCGCTGATGCCGCCTTGGAACTGACCCTGCCTGCCGCCGACGCCTGGCCCGCCCGGCTCCACCAAGCCATGCGTTATAGCGTGTTTGCCGGGGGAAAACGTCTGCGCCCGGCCCTGGTCCTGGCGGGCTGCCGGGCGGTGGGGGGCTCCTATGCCGCCTGCGCCCCGGCATTGGCGGCGGTGGAGTTGCTCCACACGTACACCCTGGTCCACGATGACCTGCCGGCCATGGACGACGACGACTTGCGCCGGGGCCGGCCGACCTGCCACAAGGCCTTTGACGAGGCCACCGCCATCCTCGCCGGCGATGCCCTGCAAACCCTCGCCTTCGAGGCCTTGGCGGAGATCAGTGGCGAAGCGGTGCGGGTCCTCGCCCGGGCTGCGGGCAGTCGGGGGGTGGTGGGCGGGCAGCAGGAGGACATCGACGCCGAAGGCAGTCCCGTGGACGCCTCCCCCGCCTGCCGGGCCCGCCTGGAACGGATCCACCGGGGCAAGACCGCCGCCCTGATCCGGGCCAGTGTGGAGATCGGTGGCCTGAGCGGCGGGGCGACCCCGGCCCAGCGGGCCGCCCTGGTGGCGTACGGTGAGGCCATCGGCCTAGCCTTCCAGGTGGCAGATGACGTCCTCGATGCCACTGCAGATGCAGCGACCCTGGGCAAGACCCCAGGTAAGGATGCGGAGCAGGGCAAGCTGACCTACGTGGCCGTCCATGGTCTGACCGCCGCCCGGGCCGAGGCCGAACGCCTCCTGGCCGAGGCCTTGGTTGCCCTGGTTCCCCTGGGAGCGGCGGCGGAACCCCTGGCCGCCCTGGGCCGATTTGTGGTGCAGCGCGATCGTTGAATACCAGCGGTTGTAACCCGCTGGCGCTGCTCACACACCCCGGGACCGGCCTTTCCCCGCTCCCTTTGCCCACCCTTGGGTCTTCTGATAGTCGCGGGCTCGTACCATCCGGCGCGCTTTTGCGCAGGGAGCGCAGTGAGCGCATAGCACCGGAACCCGGTGGGAGCCACGCACATGCAGAAAAATTCCGTCTGCTGGGGCCTAGATATCGGCCATTCCAGCATCAAGGCGGTCAAGCTCGCCCGATCCGGCAACGAGGTGACGGTCTTGGGTTATGTGATCGAACCGATCACTGTCCCTGAAAACGGTGATCGCGAGGAATCGGTGGTGGCCGCCCTCAGCGCCCTGGTTCATCGTGAGGAGTTCGGCGCCACCCCGGTGGTCGCCTCCCTCTCCGGCCGCCAGGTCTATTCGAAGACAGTCAACATCCCGATCATCAATCCCAAGCAGATCGAGCGGATGGTCGAGCTGGAGGCCCGGCAGCAGATCCCTGGTGATTTCAATGAAATCGAATGGGACTACCACCTGTCCCCCGCCGCCGACGGCGTCAGCCAGGACGTGGCCCTGTTCGCTGCCAAGCGGGAGCTTACCTCGGAGCTGATGTCCAAGGCCAAGAAGACCGGCCTGAATTTGGTTGGCATCAGCATCAGCAGCCTCTCCCTCTATAATTTCGTCCGTTTTGATCAGTCGTTCCCGGATGATGAAACCATCGTCATCCTGGATGTTGGTGCGGAAAACACCGACCTGGTGTGCTACCAAGGCGACATGCTGTGGATGCGCACCCTGGGCACCTCGGGGACGGCGATCACCAACGCCTTCATGAAGAAGTTCAAGGTCTCCTTCGAGGAGGCCGAAGTCTTGAAGCGCCAGGCCGGGGACAGCAAGCAGGCGGATCGGATCATCAAGGTCATTGAGGGCACCCTCAACGACCTGACCAACGAGGTCCAGCGTAGCTTGGGGTTCTACAAGACCCAGAATCCCAACGCCAAGCTCGACAATGTGGTGATCAGCGGCTCGACCTTCCGCTTGCCCGGACTGCCGGAGTACCTGGCGGAACGCCTGCGCTACTCCATCAACATCCTTGAGGATCTGGACAAGATCAAGGTCGCCCCGGGCCTGGAACGGGAGCACTTCCTCCACGATCTCCAATCCCTCGGCGTGGCCATGGGCTCGGCCCTCCAGGGCGTGGGCGTGGCCAAGGCCGAAGTCGACCTGATGCCCTCGGATGTACAGATCCAGCGCATCCTCAAGACCAAGCGCTGGGCCGGCGTCGCGGTGGTGGCCGCCGTCGGGGCCATGCTGGTGGCCGATTTCCAGACGATCAGCGACGTCAAGCAGGGCAACGAGACCTTGCTGCGCAAGATCAAGGAATCCTACAGTCTCAATACCAAGCGGCAGGAGGAATCCCTGCTGGTTCTGGAAAAGGCGGCGCCCCAGGCCCAAACCCTCAAATCCTTTGCGCCCTACGGTGCCCAGCAGGGCTATGCCACCGGGATCAGCCGGGCGGTCTTGAGCTGCCTGCAACAGATCGTCCGCGACAAGGGGGCCATCGATGGGCCCCATCTGGACGGCAAGGAGAAGACCAAGCTTCAGGCGCTCTATCTGCGCAGCCTGAGCCTGCCGGAATTCGATTCGGTGGGCGCCACCGGGCCGTTCCGGCCCCTGGCCGGCGACCGCAAGGTGACCCTGGTGGTGAGTATCCCCACCGTCGTCCGGGCTGGTGAAATCAATCGCCTGCTGGTGGACCGCCTCAAAGCCCTGCCGGTCTCCGCTGAGCTTGTCGGAGTCCGTCCGGATTACGAAGCCTGGCAGCGCAATGCCGCGGCGGGAGGTGAGGCCAAGGACCCACCCAAGCTCTTTTCGGACGTCCAGGCCCTGTCCGATGTTCCGGGTGATGACAGCTACTGGTATATCGACAAGGCCCACCTGAACGACAAACAGGAAATCGAGCCTCTGGAAGTCGAGCGCAAAATGCCCGTCGTTGTCGTGACCATCGCCTGCATCATCAAGGGCACGGAGGTCAAGCCGTGAATAACCTGAAGCCCTTCCTGTTCTGGATCGTTGCTGGTGCGATCTTGTTCGTTGAATTGGTCATCTACATCTGCGCCCTGCCGGATGTCGACTTGATTGGCGATGCCGCCGCCGCCCGAGCTTCAAAGACCCAGCTTGATCGGGAATATGTGCATCTCACGGAACTTGATCAGCGGGCCAAGAAGGGGAACCCCACCGGGGTCTTCGATCCCGAGAATGCCGACGACATCAAGCGTCTCACGGACGAGTTCCTGATCACTGGCACCTGGAAGTCGGTCCTCGACCCCCATGTCCAGAAGTATGAGAAGCATCTCAAGGACATTACCGCCCACCTGGTCGAGCGCAGCGCCGTTCTCCGCAAGCCCCTCGCCGACAGTAGTGACAAATTGGGATGGTACACCGCCTACCAATCGGCGACTGAAAGCCTGCTGCGTCAGCTCCATGGGGCGGGTTCCCTGCGCATTCCTCTTGCCCCCGCGACCAACGCGGGTGCGGTCACTGCCAAGCCCGGCCGGGATGGAAAGGAATCCACCACCGGGGCGCGCTCCGGGGATACCTTGCCAGCCAGCGAAATTGACTTCGCCGTTGCCAAAGAGGTTAGGGATGTGGCCGGCCTCTACACCAAGGTCAGTGACTATCCGGAACCCTCGGAACATCCCCAGCTCACCATTCGCTTCCGGATCGTCGAGCGTCTTGTGGGCCTTATGCTCCAGTCCGCAGCCGCCAACTCCGTCAGTCCGCTCAATGTTACCGATCCGCCCCCTGCTATCAGGCCTGTGCTGTCTGCCGTCACCTGGAACGAGCAGCCCTTGGTGCCCGGTGGTGGGGTTGCGACGTATGGTACTGGGGTCGGCCTGTCCGTCCTTTTCCAGGGGCCGGTGTCAGCCCTGTTGGCGGTCCAGGCGGCCATCGAACGCAGCGACACTGGTCCGGTGATCATCGTTAGCGGATTTACCCTCGGGCGGAAGGCCACCTATGCCCCCGGTGAACGCAAGGATGTGTCCGCCGAGCAGGGCGAGCTACGCCTCAACTTGGTGGTTCTCGACCTAACGGCCCCGGCGCCAAGTGCCGCCTCGACTTCACATACGACTTCGGCAGCGGGGGCAGGTCCGGCTGGTGAAGTCGTCCCCAGTGCTCCAGCTGAGCAGCCCCATCCGAAGAAGAAGCGCCAGTCTGCGGTCGCCCCAGGAGAAGAGCAATGAGCTTCAAGCACGCCCTGATCGCCCACGGCGAGAAGATCGCGGTGGCGGCCACCCTCCTGCTCTGTGCCTTGGAGGTCACCGCAACCCTCAACGACGAGTCCATGAAGCCCAGCGGAATCACTACCGCCAAGATCGACGAGCAGAATGCGGGAATCGACAAGGTATTCGCCGAGGGCAAGCATCCAATCCTCAAGCCGGTGCCGGACTACATCGGCGAATTGAATAGCCGGTTCACCAAGCCCCTGGCTGCCCAGCCGGTGGACAGCTGGCTGTTGGTGGCCCCGGACCGGGGACCCGCCCAGCGTGGCTTTTTCCCCTATGTTTTCGAGGCTCCGGCGCCCATCCTCCAGGCCAAGGATTCGGTGGGGGCGGTGGCCCTCACCATCACCCTGCCAGAGGGCACCCGTCCTGCAGGTCGTCGTCTCGCGGATGGGCCGTCAGCCCTGTGGCAGCGCCCTGATGAAGGGGTCACCAACAGTGCTACGGTGATCGGTGTGTTTATCGAATCCCGGGCTGGGGACGCGACCTGGAAGCCGGTGAAGATCCGGGGGGCCAATTCTGGGGATTCAGGATTCATAGCTCAGGAGGATCTCATCGCTGCCCAGGGTCAGGTGGTGGCGGAGAATATTGAGCCCTGGGTGAAGCACTTCTTCCGGGCCAGTACCATCGTCCGGGCCACCGGGTTACCGCCCCAGGGCACCCCCAGCTCATCAGAGGCGGTGCTGGTGGTTCAGGGACGCCTGGAAGGCCAGGATGAGACCTATTGGCAGAAACTCACGGAACAGGTGAAGGGCCGGGTGGCCACAACCCTGTCCCGGTTCGCCCCTGAGATCAAACCTCCTGCCGGCGTGAACTGGCCCAGCCAGACCGAGAAGGACCGGTTTTACCGGGGCCAATCCACCGGCGACACCGATGTTCCAGTCTCGGTTACGGCGGATGTTCGTTTCGCATTTTCAAAAATTGGTTCTGATCCGAAGGATCCGACCAAGGAGGTCATCCGCTTCCTGGTGACCAAATTGTTCACCGATTCCAAGGGTGGGCCGTCGGTGTGGTTGGGCGAACCGAAGGTCTTCACGGCGGCCAAGGGTGATGTCATCGGCGGCAAGGTCCAGGCGCCGGACCCCCGGCGACCCGATGGTTCCATGAGCAACATTGATCTGGCCACCGGCTTCAAGGTGGTGGGGATCGAGCGTAACAAGAAGCGGATTCTGTTCTACGAAATCAAGGAACGGGCGCGGCCGGATAACAAGAAGGGCCGTGACTTGGATGCTGTGGCCAAGGAAGTCAGCACTGATGTCGTCCTCGTCGAAAACCTGCGGAGCAAGGTTCAGCTCTCCCTGGTTCGTCTCGGCAATGTGAAGATCCCGGCCAAGACGGGTACCATCATCTATCCGGCGTACGATAAGGACCTGGACGAGGATCAGGAGTTCCGCAAGAACCCTGGCTCGTTCACCCAGTATGGGCTGGAACCCGTGGCTCCGGTGAAACATCAGGCGGACACTGGTCCGTTGAAAGCCATTCAGGCGAAGCATCCCGGAGAAGAGGACTTCTATACCACCGATACGGTGTATTACGAGTTTGCCGACGGTCGGCTGGTTTGGTATGAGCCCCTCAACAAGCGGGTTCGCACTTGGCCCGAAGTGGTCGCCGCGCCTGTGACCGATTCCACGTCAGGCCAAAATCCGCCGGCGGAACCAGGGAAAATGCCTCCCCTTGGGGAGGGTGCCAAGCTGCCGGAGAAACCGGCCCAGCCATCCCAGAGTGCTCCCGGTGGTTTGCCCGCTGGGGGCGTCCCCAAGGTCAAACCGTGAGCGGTTGGATCACCTCCCGGTCCCTCGACCGTGAGTGACACCTGTCCCAGCGTCGCCCCGGCCGGCGTTCCCTCGCCTGCTCCCCTTCCAGCATCGCGGATCCGCCATCTTGATGGTAGCGTCCGCTCCAGCCCACGGCCAGGAATTCCCATGAGCATCCGTCGTATCCCGTTGACGCCCGTGTTGTTGGCGCTGGCCGCCCTACCCATGATCCAGGCTGCCGAAGGGGAGTCTGGCGGTGGCCAGCAACCAGCACAGGCACCGGTGCAGGTGTCGGCCCTGGCATCTGAGGCGGCCTACGCCGAGGCCTATGCCCGCTATCGTAAGGCGGAATTCGTTGAAGCCCGCGAGAAGGTTGAGGAGGCCGTCCGTCTGGATCCGGGGAACACCAAGGCCCAGACCCTTCGGGAGGACATCCTCGCTGTTCTTAGCCAGCGCAACAACCGCCTGCAGATGGCCGCCGCCTGGTTCCGCACCCTTCAGGATGTGCGCACCCAGGAGATCGCCGTTCGTATTGACAGCCTGATTAAATCCGGCGACGCCAAGTTCGCCGCCGGTGATTTCGGGGCTGCCGAACTGGAATTCGACCGGGCAGAAGTCGCCCTGCGCAGCTTCCCCTATCCGTTCGATTGGGGCAAGCTGCCGGCAGAAGTTGCGGGCAAGCGGGTGGAAGCCGCCTCCGCCAATCGCCAGCAGGCTGAAAAGCGGGCCACCGATGCCCGTCAGGAAGCCCAGGAGCGGGCTCACCAACAGGCGGATCTCCAGGAGCAGGCTCTTAAGGCCAAGGTGGACGAGCTGCTCCGCCGGGCCAAGGAGAGCTACAGCCGAAAGGACTTCAAGCGGGCCGAGGTGGACGCTTGGAACGCTTACGAGCTTGATCGTCGGCGTGAGGATGCCCGCAGCCTGTATCTTGACGCCCGGCGCGAAGGTCACGAAGCGTTTGATGATAAACATGAGGACGAGCGCATCGAGCGCATCGGGCGGATCAGTGAGGAAATCCACCGTTCGCTGATTCCCCAATCCGAATTGCTGGTTTATCCAGAGGATTGGAATCGCCGGCAGATGCGTAAGCAGAGGACCATCGGGGGCGGCAAGGAGGAGCCGTGGATGGCCGAACTCCGAGGTCGCCTGGATCAACGTCTGACTTTTGAATACCAGGACCAGCCATTTGATGACGTCATCAAATTCCTTCGGGAAGTCACCGGGGTCAATATCGTTGTCGCCACCACGGTCACCGCCGGTGGGGCGCCTGGTGCAGGAGGGGCAGCCTCCAAGCCGGTGGGCAATGTTTCTCTCAAGGTGAAGGATATGCGCTTCGGGGATGCCCTGAAGTGGATCCTGGAGATGACCAACCTGCACATGGCCCTTCAGGACCAGGCCATCTTCATCAGTCCTAACGCAGTTTCCGGTTCTGTGACCCTGAAGATGTACGACGTCACCGACCTGATCCAACAGGCCCGGGACCTACCTGGGCGGGAACTCGCCTATGCCTCAGCTGGCAGTGGCCTGGATCTGTTTGGCAAGGCCGCCACCGGCACTGATGTCCCCAAGACGGTGGATCCAAAGGAGCTGGTGGATTTCATCAAGAAGAACGTGGCTCCTGGCCAGTGGGAAAAGGAGGGGGTAGGCATTGAGGAACGCTCCGGATCGGTGCTGTTTATCAGCCAGGTGCCCGAGATCCACGCCCAGATCGATCAGCTACTCGACGAGATCCGCAGCCAATCCAAGCTTCAGGTGGCGATGGACATCCGCCTCCTCAAGGTGTCCAAGAACTATTACGAAGAAATCGGTTTCGACTGGCAACAGGGCAACGACACCCGGGGCACCCGCTTGGTGGACGGCAATGGTATCAGCAACGGCTACAACCGGCAGAATAACACCTCGTCGTACAGCGCTGGCGTGAATACGGTGGGCGGCCTCCCCAGCTCACGCAACCAGCTTGGTTGGTCCCAATTCAAGGCAGCAGGTGCGCCCCAAGGCATGGTCTTGGACGTCTCCCACAGCCCGTTCAATTTCCTGAACACGGATCAGGTCCATTTCATTTTCTCGGCAGCCGAGAACGAAAGTGATCTCCAGGTTCTTGAGCATCCCCAGCTGACCTGTTTCAATGGCCAACGGGCAAATGCCCAGTTCATCAACCAGTTGGCTTACATTTCGGCTTATACGGTGGTCAGCCGGAATCTTGACCCAACGGTCTCGGTGCTGACCTATGGTAATATCATCGACCTTCGGCCGGTGGTCAGCTCAGATCGGAAATACATCACCTTGGAGGTCAGACCCTCCTCGGTGCGTCTGCGGGGAATTTTCACCGAGAATATCTCGGCCTCCCGGGTGCTCGCTGACAACAATGGCAACAATAACAATAACAGCAATTCCTTGTTGTTGGCTCCGGTCTTCCAATACCCGTTGGATCTGCCCAATGTCCAAATCAACAGCTTGCGTTCGACGGTGATGATTCCGGATAAGGGTAATTTGCTGATCGGTGGTTTCACCAACAGCCTCCGGGAGCAGACTTCGGTGGGGATTCCTTTCCTCAGCCACATTCCCTTCCTCGGACGTCTGTTCAGTAGGAATGGCAGCTACGACGAGGATGAGAAGATGTTCTATCTTCTCCATGCGGAAATCGTTGATTTGAGCGAGAAGGAAGCTCAGCAGTGAAGCGACCGGTCCCCGGGCCTGTGGCCGGGGGGATCGAGGGTCGCCTCTGGATGTCGGCACTGGTCGCCCTTGGTCTGCTGATACCCGGCGGTGCGCCATGCGCCGCCGAGGAGGTACTGCGACCAGAGCCCACCCGAACAATCGTGGCTGAATGGGCCCTCGCAGAGGTTCGGACGGCCCAGGATCGGGCCGAGGCCTTGGCGAAGGATGGACGCTATGAGGATGCCGCGGAGCTACTCGGCGTGGTCCGCCAGAATTTGATGGCCCGCTCCCTGGATCGTCAGGCTCCCGTGGCCACGGCCTTGGCCGCCGTTGAGCTGCGACAGAACGAATTGCGAGCCCTTGCCATTTCCCAAGGCGCTAACCGCCGTTCTGCGGAACGGACCAAGGCCTTGGAGACAGCCCGGACGGGTGCTGGTGATCAGGATCGCATCCTAGAACGGCGCCGGGCCGAACGTCTGCGTCGGATCTACGACCTGCGGGATCGTGGCTTTCTGGATGAGGCCTTGGCCCAATGCCGAGTGCTGCGGGCTGAGCTGGTGGATGACCGTGAGGATCCGGAAATCCGCCGACTCTTTGCCGAGCTTCAGGATGCCGTTCATGAGCATCATCGGCTGGGTATCGCCGAGCGACAAATTGAACTGCAGCAGGAGATCCGCGAACGGATCACCCGGGATCTCCTTCCTACCGGCCATGAGGGACTTCCCTTATACGCACCCGACTGGGCCTCGCGTCGGGGCGTCGCCCAGGGCGTCCGCCTGACGGGCATTGAAAACGAGGAGCCTTGGCGGGCCCAGCTCAAAGTGGTCTTAGCTTCGCGGATTGATATCGTCGCAGATCAACAGGGCGCCATCGAGCTTCTGAAAAGCTTGGCTGTACGCACCGGGTTGAACCTAGTGATCGACAGTGCCATAATCGCGGCTGCTGACAAACCGGTCAGCTTGAAGGTGTCCTCGATCCGACTGGAAAATGCCCTGAGTTGGATCACCCAGTTGATGGGTACCCGTTGGCATCTCAGCAAGGGGGCCGTGGTCATCGGCGGTGCAGTGGACCAGGAGATTATCCTCGCGATTCACGACGTGGGCGCCCTGGTGAACCAGACGGTGGATCACCCCGGGCGGAATCTGGGCACAACCCTGGACCAAAACGGTACCAAAGTTGTGGAGGTAACCACCGATCAGACCAAAGCTCTGACCCCAGAGGAAATCGCCGACCTCATCAAGAAATCCATTGGACCCGGATCGTGGGATGCCCCGGGTCGAGGGATCACCATTCGCGGCACGACGTTGTTCATATCCGCCCCGAGGGATCTCCAGCAGATGATCGGTGAGTTTCTCCATTCCCAGGAGAACAGCCACAATCTGCAGGTGCGAATCGACACCCGTTGGCTGGAAGTCACGGACAACTTCATGGAAGAGGTCGGGGTCCAATGGACCACCTCCAATTCCTTGGTCCGCATTCCGGGCTTGATCAAGGGTGTCCAGAAGGTGGGCGGGTCGTTCCAACTCGAGGGTGGCACCAACACGCCGTTGCCTGCCACAGTTTATCAGAAACCGTCATCGTCCCCGGGCAATTCCCCGGGCTTGACGGTCTCGGTGGGAGTCCTTCCCGGGGGCGGAGTGTCCGCAATCCTCACGGCAGTGGAACGGGCCGGACAGGGCAGGACGGTCCAAGGACCGTCCTTGACCACCCTCAACGGTGTCCGCTCCTCGGTGTTCCAAGGTCAGCTCGGCTCCTATGTGAGTAGCTACAACGTTACGGATCGTAATTTGGACCCGGTGATATCGAACATCACCACCGGCCTGGTTCTGGATATCAAGCCCCAGGTCTCGGCGGATCGCAAGTATGTAACCATGGAGTTCAAGCCGGCGGTAACGACGGCTAGGTTCTATACGGAATACATCATAGCCTTCCGCAACATGCCCATCGGGGCCGGGGGAGGAGAAGGCGCCAACGCCAATACCGACTACCTCCTGCTTATTCCCTCGCTCTATCCCCTGGAGCTGCCGAATATCACCCTCCGCCAGGCGGCCGTGACCATTGCTTTGCCAGACCGGGCCAGCGCGGTAATCGGCGGCCTGGGCAAAGCGGTGGATGAATCCACCAACACCCAGGTGCCGATCCTTGGCACCATCCCTTTTCTAGGTCGGCTGTTCGGCACACGTGGCCGGTACAGTGACCATGGCCAGTTGTACCTGCTGGCGACCGTGACCATCATTCCGTACGACGAACTGGAGACGACCCTGTGAACGCCCCTCGTAAGCCCTGCGAACGCCTGTTTTCTCCGCGTCTTTCACGGCGTCCCGCGCTGACACTATCCATGCTGGTGTTGTGCGGCCTGCCGATCCTCGCAGAGGATCAGGTACCGGCTCCTGTCCCAAATCCGGCCCCAACCGGCGACCAAGCGACGGGTTTGCGCCAGGTGCGGGCCCAGGCAGCCTACGCAGCCGGTAGTCGGGCCCGGGATGAATCCCGTCTCGACGATGCCCTCCAGGAGTTCCGCAAAGCGGTGGATCTCGCCCCGGAAAACGAGGGGTATCGTAAGGCCCTACGTGATACCGAAGCCTTGGCCGGGGTGAGTCGGGATTCCCGCTCCCTGGTCATCGACCGGGTGGCGGATGAGCTGGCGGTGCGCCAACAGCAGTTGTGGGTTGAGGCCCAAAGCAAATTGGCCGAAGGTACCAAGGCCCTGGAATCCGGCGACTACCTAGCTTCGGAGCGGGCCTTCCAGCAGGCGGCCATCCGTCTGGAAACCCTGCCTTTCACAGATGCCCGCCGGGAACCTGAGCTGCGCAAGGCGGAAGGCCTGGTGAAGGAAAGCCGGCAACGCCGTCTGCGTCAGGAACAGGAACAAGAGGCTAGCCGCAACCGGGCAGCCCTTGACCAGCAGGCCCAGCTCCGGGATCTAGGGCTGAAAATCGAACGGGATCGGATTGATGCCATGCTCAAGCGGGCCCAGCGGGCCCGGGAACGTCGGGACTTTGACGAGGCCATCACCCTCTGTGACCAGGTGCTGAAGATCAATCGCGCCGAGGAACGGGCCAGCAACCTTCTGGCCAAGTGCCGCCGTGAGCGCCATTCCTATCTCCGCCAGGTGACTACCGATCGTTGGGACGAGGAGCACCGCCTTCTCACCGAGCAGATCCGCAATGCCATGCTGCCCCAGCTGGAGTTGATCAAGTACAGCTCAGATTGGCCAGAAATTGACGCGCGCCGGGGTGCCCCTTCCCAGGGTTCCCGGGACGAAGGGCAAAGTTGGCGCAAAAAGCTGAATGCCGAGCTGGACCAGGAAATCACCGTCGATTTCCAGGAAATGGAGCTGGTCGATGTGGTGGCGTTCCTCCAGAAAGTGTCTCCGGCCAACCTCCTTCTCGACAGCCAGGTCCTTGTCAAAGGCTTGCCCCCGATCTCGTTCAATGTCGTGAATATGAAGCTGCGCTTCGTTCTCGACTTCATCATGCGTCAGACGGGTCTGACCTACACGATGCGTAACGAGGCCATCTTTATCAGCAATACCGAGGGTGTCCGGGGTGACATCTACATGAAGATCTACGACGTGCGGGACCTCACCCACGCCCGGCAGAACTTCCCTGGCCCGACGCTGGACATCCCCACCGCCGGTCAGAACGGCACCCAGCTCCTGCCTCCGGTGGAACAAGAAAAGAAGGCAGAAACCGGCGAATTCATTGAGATCATCAAAAAGGTGGTCGCCCCCGGCAGCTGGGAGGGCACCAAGGGGATCGATATCGGTGAGTACAATGGCTCGATGGTCGTCACCCACACCTCCGAGGTCCACAAGCAGATCGATGAACTGTTGCGCAGCTTGCGCAACCAGACCGCCACCCAGATCCACGTGAAGGTCAAGTTCCTGACCATCGACAACGCGTTCCTGGAGGAAATCGGGGTCAACTGGAATAACTTTACGGGTCCCGCGGCGGCGGCGGGTTCTGGTACGACGCCCCTGATTCCTGTGGCAGGTCAGGCCATTGGCACCAGCGGTTCGGCCACGCCATTCGGCGCCTTCTATGGCCATCCCGGCAGCAGCACGGTGGCCGCGGGCAAGGTGACGAACAGCCTGACCGGCAGCTATGCCTCGGACAATGGTCTGGCCCGCCCCGCGGGTGGTACTCCGGAAGGTCTGAATCTCCAGACCCAGTATTGGCAGGTGGCGAAGAATTTCTACGCCTCGGCGATCCTCACAGCGGTGGAAAAGCAGCGGAAAGGCAACGTCCTCTACGAGCCTGACTTGACGATGTTCAATGGCCAACAGGCCCATTTGGTTCACCTCCGGGTCCAGAGCTACATCAGTGATTACGATGTGGTGCAGTTCCAGTACCAGCCGGTGGTCAGCCAGTTGTCATCGGGCACCGCCCTGGACGTGGTGGCCATTGCCTCATCGGACAAGAAGTACATCACGCTCACGGTGAAGCCGACGAATTCCCAGATCGTCCGCTGGCGTCGATTCGGTGGTTCAGTGTCCGATCAGGACGCCCAGACGTTGGGTGGCCCCATTGATCCCAATGTTCAGCCCTCTATCGGCTCATCGGGAACAAATGCCCTGGGCGCGGCTCCTCTGCTGATCCCGGAAGTTTCCTATCAGTCCAGCCAAACCTCGGTGACCATCCCCGATGGCGGTTCCCTGGTGATCGCTGGCATGACCAACGGTTCTAGTGGCCGTGAACACTCTGGTGTCCCATTCCTCAGCCACATCCCGTTCCTGGGCAGGTTGTTCTCCACCAACGGCCGGCAGGAAACTCTGAGCAAGGACATGATCCTGGTTCAGGCGGACCTGATTTTGTTCGAGGAAATCGAAAAGGGTCTGTGATCGGAGTCTGCTTCGTCCCCAACCGGGGATGGGCTTGAGCCAACGAAGAAGGGCGCCCGTACCACGGGCGCCCTTCTTCGTTGGCTCAGATCTCGGCAACCGGTCCCGCATTTGGCGGGACCGGCAGATGCGGAATGGGGCTCAGCCCCCCGCGCTGAACGGAGTGATCCCATAGTTGGCGCAGAGGTTGATGAATTCCTGGGCGTGGGTGAATCCAGCGACGACCTGCAGGCGGGTCTTCCCGGCAGCTAGTTCGGCTTTCCAGGTGGCCAAACCGCCGGCATCACCGTCCCGGTCAAAGAAGGCCTTGTACATGATGAACAGAAACTGGTCGTCCGTCAGGCCACGGCCGATGAATTCCTGGCTGCCAACGAAGCCTTCCGCCAGGGTCGCCCCGGTGCGGGTGCCGGCGATGAGCTGGTTGGCCCAATCGGAAGCGCCCCCGGCATCGGGCTCGCGGCTCAGGCACTGCTGGTAAAAGCGGCGAGTGAATTCCCGGATCTGCTTCTTCTGGGCATCGGCGGCGCTGTATTTCGTGATGCCGTAGCTGGCGCATAAGTTGTTGAACTCGGGGGCGAACAGGAAGCCGTTGAGGACGTCCTCCCGCAGGGCGCCGCCATTCAGTTGGGCTAGCCAGCCGGCCTTGCCCCCGGCATCCGCCGCGCGGTTGAAGAACGCGGAATACAGGGTGTCGACGAAGGTT
>CANIXE010000003.1 GCA_947470885.1 Planctomycetota bacterium | reverse complement strand
GGGCCGCCCCACGAGGCGCCATTGTTTTTCACCGGTGTTTCTCGGTTAAGCCTCAATAACGCAGTTGAGTTGGCCATTTGCAGATTCCCCGCTGTATTTTTCAAGTAATTGCCTCAACGGTTGTTTCACCCAAATGGTTCGTCTGTAAACGCACGTGGTGCGCAGATGCAAGGCGCTTCAAGCCGCGGCATGGCAGCGCCATGCGAGGTTTGAAGCAACGCAGCAGGTGCGCTCCAATTGCGTTTTCCAGGTTAAAACGTCAATCTGTTTGTTCCCGGGCCAGCCCATCGTTCTGGCCCAGCCAACGGCGAAGGGTATCCGCCAGCTGGCGCTCCTGGATGGGCTTCGCCACGTGATCATCCATCCCCGAGGCCAGGCATTGTTCCCGATCACCGGCCATGGCGTTGGCAGTCATGGCGATGATCGGCATCCGGGGACGTCCATCCCGGGTTTCCCGGGCGCGGATCGCCATCGTGGCTTCATAGCCGTCCATGACCGGCATCTGGCAATCCATGAATACCAGGTCGAAGGATTGTTGACTGAGCAGCTCCAGCGCTTCCTGCCCATGGTTGGCGACGGTCACCTGGGCGCCGATGTGGGCCAGCATGATCCGCGCCAGCTTTTGATTCACCGGATTGTCCTCCACCAGAAGGACCCGGGCGGCGAGTGGTGGTGGGGTTGGCTGGACCACTGCGGTGGCCTCCCGCAATTGGTGTCGGGTCACCAGGCCGGGGATGCCCGCCTGCCGTCGGCCGATCACGGTGGCCACCATCCCGCCCAGGATCTCCAGACGGGCGGGCTTCACCAGGTACCCGGAAAAACCCAGGTCGGCCATCCGTTGGGCATCCCCCCGGGCCCCGGACGACGTCAGTAGGATCAAAGGTAGAGCTCTGGTCGCGGGGTCGTCGTGCAAGGCTTCCGCCAGGGCGGCGCCATCCATCCCGGGCATATGCAGATCGATGATGACTGCGGCGAAAGGATCCGCCGAGCCGGCCGCTTCCAGGAGGGTTACCAGGGCCAGGGCTGGGCTGGTCTCCTGTTCGGGCCGGGCGCCAAGCAGGGTCATCTGCTCACAGACGATTCGGCAGTTCACCGGGCTATCATCCACCACCAGGAGCCGCAATCCGGCCAGCTGCTGGGCCGGGACGACGGGGGGCGGCGCGCTGGAATCCACCGGTAAGGGTAGCCTGAGGGTGAAGGTGGAACCCTGACCCGGGAGGCTGGCCACTTCCAGGTTGCCACCCATCAATTCCGCCAGGCGTCGGCTGATCGCCAGACCAAGTCCGGTACCACCGAATTTCCGGGTGGTGCTGGCGTCCGCCTGGACGAAGGGTTGGAACAGCTCTGCCTGGCGGTCGACGGGAATGCCGATGCCGGTGTCCTGGACGGCCAGGATGAACGCACCGTCCCGCCAGGCCAGATCCACCAGGACATGGCCTTGGGCGGTGAATTTGATCCCATTGCCCACCAGATTCGTGAGGATCTGGCGCCAGCGCCCGGGATCGCCGATGGCCCGGTTGGGCAGGTCGGGGGCGAGGTGGATCAGGAGTTCCACGCCGTTGCCGGTGATCCGTGGGCGGAATAGCTCCACCACGTCGTAAACCAGCGCTCCGGGATCAAAGGGGATGGCTTCCAGGGCCAATTTTCCGGCATCGATTTTTGAGAAATCGAGGATGTCGTTGAGGAGGATCAGGAGGGCCTCGGCGGAGCGGTAGGCTGTCCGGGCGTAATCCTCCTGTTCGGCATCCAGGCGGGTGCCCAGGATCAGTTCGGTCATCCCCAGGATGCCGTTCATCGGCGTCCTGATTTCATGGCTCATATTGGCGAGGAAGGCGCTTTTGGCCTGGCTCGCCATTTCGGCGGCGGCTGCCATGTGGTTGGCGATGGCGGTCTGCCGTTCCAGGTCGATGTTGGTTTGCCGCAGTTGGTCTTCGGCGGCCATCCGGGCGCTGATATCGATGAAACAACCGGCGACCCGCAGGGGGGTGCCGGCGGCATCCCGGTGGACGATCCGTCCCTGATCCTGGACCCACATCATGCTGCCATCCACACGGCGCATCCGATGGTCGCTGGCGTATTGTTGGCTTCGTCCCTGGATCAACTGGTCGATGCGCTGGCCCACCTGGGGCCGGTCCTCCGGCGCGATGAGGTTTAAGAAGCCCTCGACGGTGGGGGGAATCGAACCAGGGGCATATCCCAGGAGGGCGTACCATTGGTCGTTGTGCAGGACTTCGCCCGTCGCCAGGTTCCATTCCCAGGTGCCGATCCGGGTCGCGGCGAGGACATCCCGGAGACGGCGTTCGTTGTCCGCCAGGACCAGCTGATTTTCATGGAGCTGGATTTCAGTGAGTTTTAGGCCGGTGATGTCCACCACCGTGCTCAGCAGGTGGGGCCGGCCGTCATGGTCGAAAATCTCGGCGGAAAACAGGCCATGGCGGATCGCTCCGTCTTGGCGGCGCTGGCGGATCTCCAAATTATCCACCCGGCCGGAATTGCGGATCGCTTCAGTCACCGTGTCCCGTTGCTCACCTTCCACCCACAAACCCAATTCAGCGGAGGTTCGGCCCAGTACCTGGTGCCGGGCGTATCCGGTGGAAGTTTCGAAGGCTTCATTGATGTCCACGAAAACCCGGCGGGGCAGCGTGGACAAGGACATGGGCACGGGGTTGCTGCGGAACAGGTGCTCAAAGCGTTGTTGGGCCATCAGAAGCTGGTCGGTCCGTTCAGCGACCTGGCGTTCCAACCGGTCCCGTTGGCGCAGGGCCAGGCCCACCAGGGCGGCGCCGGCGGCCGACAGCAGCAAGCCGGTCAACAGGGTCCACAATCCGCCCATGACCGGATACAGGCGGTTGATGCCAGGTCCTGGGTGGATGGTCACGGCGAAGGTCTTGCCGAAGGCGAAAATCGGCCGCAGAGAAGCGAGTCCCTGGTCGGGGACCTTTTCTCCGGCCCAGGTGTCCGCCAGGGGCGTCCGGGTGCCGTCGGGATGGAGGATGCTCAAATCCAGTTTCAATGAGGTGGTGGGTTCGACGCTTTTGAGGAGGGTTCCCAGGCGGAGGACCGCGAGGACGCTGCCCCGGAAGCGCCGTTCCCCGCCCTCGGCGAAAACCGGTCGGAAGATCAACATGCCCTGTTGATGCCCGTCTTCCTGGATCAGGGTGATGGGTTCACTGGCGGTGGTCAGGCCCGTGCGGGCGGCTTCATCCAGGGCTTGGCGTCGCCGGGAATCGGAACCCAGATCGAATCCGAAGACCTGGGCATTTCCGGCCAGGGGCGCGACCAGGGTGATGGGATGGTAGTGCGGGCGGGGGGCGACTGGTTTGGATCGGCCCTGGGCATCCCGTTCCCAGATTTTCGGGTCTTCATTCCCGGTCAGGTTGGCGGCGGCTACCACCGGGGCCCATTCCCAGGCCTGCACCGTCGGATTGCGGGTGAGAAAGCGGGTATACCGGGCGAATTCCTGGGGGGTGACCTGCTGGCTATCACTGAAAAACCGACCCAGGCTCTCCAGCTCGACCTCCCCCAGGGAATGAATGGTCTGGGCCATCCGGCCCGTCTGGTCGGCCGCAAGATCGGCAAACGAATCCCGGTTGCGCTCCGCTTCCGCGGCATGGGTCATCCACGCCGCGATCAGGGTGACCTGCAACCCAGCCACGGCGACCAGGATGGCTTCCAACCGGCGCATGCCCGGGGATACGGGGAGGGTTTGCCGGTCCCTCCGGGCCAGCAGCCAGGAGCCGACCAGGCCCAAGGTGATCAGACCCAGGGTCAGCAGGATCGGCGGCAGGGCGGCTTTGCCCAGGCGTTCCCGCCAGATCCGGGCATCCAGATCCAGGCCTAGGACGGTGGTGACGGAGCCGCTCCCCCGGTAGGCCCCGGCGCAGATGATCAGGTCATCCACCCGTTCGAGGTAGGTGATCTTGGCCTCAATGATCTTGGTCCGGGGGTTTTCGTATTCGTAATCCACCCAACCGCTGCCCGTGGTCAGGGCTTTGTCCTGGATTTCCCGGCGGAAGGGTTTGCCCCCTGCCCAGTCCTTTTCGTCCAGCAGGTTCCGGCCCACCAGCTTGGGTTTGACTGGATGGGCGACGAGGGTCATTTCCCGATTATAGGCGAAAACATACAGATCCCCTCGGCAAAACCGGCCCTGGGGGTCCTGGATCTCTGCCAGGATTTTTGCCCGGCCGCCCTGGCGGCATTCCGCCACCGCCAAGCGGACCAGTTCCTGGGCTTCCGCCGGAGACGCGGAGGGTGTTTGGGTGATCTGAAGTTCCCGGAGGGGGACCAGGGCGGTGATCCAGGAACCCCAACGATCGGTGTAGGGACCGATGGCGTTGGCCTGGCGGGAGGCGAACGTCCGATGGTGGTCTGGGGTGATCCCATCGCAGGCCTGACCCGGGGGCGAAAATTCCTTCGACCCCGAGGGTTCGCTGTCCACCTGCATGAACAGGTGACCATCCAACCGCTGACCCAGGAGATACAGGAAACGGCAATCCGGAGTGGCGCTTCGGACGGCGGCCAGGTGCTCCTTCAGGCGCAGGTAATTGGGGTGGTTGAGATCCGCATCGGTGCCGGTGAGTCCCCGAATCAGGGCGGGATCCACCGCCTCGGCGATGGTGCTGGCTTGGCGGATCAATTCCTCTCGCACATCCCGGTCTTCCCAGGCCATCTGTCGCCAAGTCAGGAAACCGCCCAGGGCCGCCAGGAGCAAACACGGCAGGAACATCCGCCGGAAGGGACGGACGGGGTGGAACTGCGTCGGGACCGGTGGCAGGGGGTCGGTCACGATCAGGTCGGAGAGGGGGAAAAGGGACACCGGGAGTGCATCACGGCCTGCACTCTGGCAGGTCTAACCGGGATCACCAGATGGGATTATCTTGGAGTCGTTCAGGTGGCCTGTCCGCTGATCATCCCGGGGTCTGGGAACCGCTGCGCAGGCGTTTGCTCAATCCCCAGCGGGACATCCCCAACAGTCGACTGGCCTCCACCAGATCACCGTCGGTCCGGCGCAGGGCCTCGGCCACCAACAAGTCCCGCATCCCATCCAGGGTGGGTAAGGTGGCGGGGAACACGAAGGGGATCTCCACTTCGGCGGGGGGTGGGCCGAACCGGTCGGGATCCAGGGCCAAGCCCCGGCCCCGACCCACTGCGTCGTGGATCACGGCGATCAGTTCCCGCACATTCCCAGGCCAGGGATTGCCCTGGGCGACCCGGACCACCGCCGGAGTCACCGGGGGAGCCGGCAGGCCCAGGTCCCGGGCGGCGATGGTCACGTAATGGTGGAGCAGCAGGCGGATGTCCCCGGGCCGCTGGCGCAGGGGCGGCAGATGGAGGTGATGGGCGTGAAGCCGGTAATACAGGTCCCGGCGCAGCCGGCCCTCGGCCATCCAGGCGTCCAGGTCCCGGTGGGTGGCGGCCAGGATCCGGGCTGAGGACCGCCGGGGCTGGTCAGCGCCCAAGGGGTAGTATTCGCCTTCCTGGAGGAGGCGCAGCAGTTTCACCTGGGAGGCTTCCGCCAGGTCGCCGATCTCGTCCAGGAACAGAGTTCCGCCATCCGCCTCCCGGACTAGGCCCGGCCGGTCCCCGGCGGCCCCGGTGAAAGCCCCCCGACGGTGGCCGAACAACGTGTCCGCGAACATCGTATCGTCCAGGCCGGCGACATTCACGGCGACAAACCGGCCCTTCCGCCCGCTCAGGCGGTGGAGGGCCCGGGCCATCAGCTCCTTGCCGGTGCCGGTTTCACCACTGATCAGGACCGCCTGGGAACCGGGGGCCACGATTTCCGCGTAGAGCATCAGCCGGCTGAATTCCACGTCGGCGGTGATCAATCCGACGAACGCATCCGGCTGACTTGGGGCGTCGACGTGGACCAGGCGGGATAGCCGGCGGTTCTCCTGGGCCAGTTCGCTGGTCCGCAGGGCCCGACGCACCGCTCCATCCAGACCGGCGGGATCCAGGGGTTTGACCAGATAATCGATGGCCCGGGACCGCATGCAGCGCACGGCGGTGGCGACGTCATTGATCCCGGTGATGACGATCACCGGCAACCCGGGATGTTCCGCCGCCAGCTCCCCCAGGAGGGTCTCCCCGGAACCGTCCGGCAGGGTCAGGTCCAGGAGCACCAGGTCAGGCTCCCGGGCAGCGATGGCCAGCCGAGCCTCGGCCAGGCTGCCGGCTTCGGCGCAGGTGCCGTGGCCGGCGAGCTCCAGGGCGGTGGCGATGGCCAGCCGGGCCTGGGGTTCGTCGTCGACAATGAGGATACCTGGGTGGTCCATGGGGTGATCCTTCATAACGTAGTTAAGTTGGCCTTTTGCAGAATCCCTGCTGTATTTTTCAATTTTTTTCCCCTCAACAGATGTTACACCCAAAGGGTACGTTTGGAAACGCAGCAGGTGCGCTCCAATTGCGTTTCCCAGGGTGATGACATCACTTGGTCGGGGTGGGGGTCAAGCCCGGGATCGGCGATTCGCCCACTGGGAAGAGCGGAGGTAGGATAAGTACAGCCGTGGTGCCTTTCCCTGGTTCCGAGGCGAATCGCAGATCGCCACCATGGTCGTTGGCGATCCGACGGGAGACCGAGATCCCCAAGCCGGTACCGCCCCGATCGCGCTTGGTGGTGAAGAAGGGCTCCCCCAGGCGGCGGAGGACTTCGGGGGGCATCCCCATCCCACCATCCTGGACGGTGATCGTCACCCGACCATCGGTCTTGGTAACTGCGGTGGTCACGGTCAATTCCCGATCGTCCGTGGGCAGGGCCTGGCAGGCGTTCAGCAGGAGGTTCACCACCACCTGTTCCAATTTCTGGAAGCTGCCGGCCACCAGGGGCAGGTCCTGGGCCAGGGTGCAGGCAAAGCGCCGGGTGGCCCGGTCGATGGCGTGGTTGGTGATGGCGCAGGCGGCCTGGACTACCCGGTTCAGATCCACCGGCTGGATCCCCCCGGGGTCGGGTTGGGCAAAGTCCCGCAGGTCGGCGACGATCCGGCGGATCCGGACGATGCCTTCCTCGATGCCATCGAACAACCGGGGCACCAGGGCCCTGGCCCGGGGCCAGGGCATTTCCTCCAGGGTGAGGTCGGGGTCCTCCTGGGCCTGGCGGTCGAGGATGGGCAGGGCCGCCAGCCACAAGCTGCGCAACAGGGGAGCGTTCAGGCTGATGAAATGCGCTGGATTGTTGATTTCGTGGCCGACTCCCGCCACCAGGGTCCCCAGGGCCGCGAGCTTATCCGCTTGGATGAGTTCTTCGCTGCGCTGGCGGGCCTCTGCCTGGGCCTGGCGGATGGCGGTGATGTCCCGCTGGAAACCCACATGGCCAAGGAATGTCCCGTCGCTGCCCGTGAGGGGGGTGATCAGGGCGTTGATCCAGAAGGCATGGCCGTTCCGGTGACGGTAGCGCAGTTCGCCGGACCAAGCCTGGCCCTGGGCCAGGGCGTCGGCGATCCCGCCGTTTTCTTCCGGGATGAGGAACAGGAGGGGATCTGTGCCCAGCACCGCCACCGCAGGCCAGCCGGTCTGGCTGTGGTAGGCGGGGTTGGCGTAGGTGATTCGCCGGTCCGGACCGGTGATGAGGATGCCCAGGGGATTCTGCTCGATGGCGGTCTGGAAGATCCGCAGATTTTGGTCCCGGGCAGCCAATTCCTGGTTGGCCAGCACCAGGTCCAGGGTCCGTTCATGGACTCGGTTTTCCAGATCCCGTTGCAGATCCCGGCGTTCTTGTTCCAGAGCCTTCCGCAGGGTGATATCCTCATACATCAGCAGTAGGCGGGGACGGACGACATCATCAATCCGGCTGAAATGATAGCTGAGCCAGAGCTCCTTGCCGAAGGTGGAGATCAGGTGGCATTCCCCTGATCGGGCGGCGCCGTCGGCCAGGGTGATCTCGGCAGTGGTTACCAGGCCATGCTCCTGCCAGGAATGGATTTTTCGGAAGTCCTGGGCCAGGATCTGGGCCTCGGTGGCGCCGATGGTCCGACTGGCGGCATGGTTGGTCTGGAGACAGGCCCCGCTGGCGCCGTCGTAGACGGTGATCCCCAGGGGTGAGGCGGCGATCAACTGGTCCTGGAACCGGCGGGCGGCGGCCAGGGCCTCGGCAGCCTCCCGCTGGGCGGTGATGTCCGTATGGGTGCCCACCATCCGCAGGATCTTCCCCTCCCCGTCCCGGGTCACCACCCGGCCCCGGTCTAGGATCCAGCGCCACGAACCATCCTTGCAGCGCATCCGGTGCTCGGTGCGATAATGTGGGGTTAGTCCCTCCTGGTGCTCGCGGATGTCTTTCAGGACCCCGGGGAGGTCATCGGGATGGACCCGGGACGACCATTCCTCCAGGGTGTCCCCCACTTCGTGGTCGGCATAGCCCAGCATCGATTTCCAGCGGGATGAGAAGAACACTCGGTTCGTCACCGTGTCCCAGTCCCAAATCCCGTCTTCCACCGCGGAAATCACCAGCCCCAGGCGTTCGGCGGTCTGGCTGAGTTCGGTGAGGTCTCGGACGATGCCGACGAGACCTAGGATCTGTCCGTCAGTCGAGCGCAGGGGGGCCTTACGGGTCTCCAGCAGGCGTTTCTGGCCGTCAGGCAGGGTAAACCAGACCTGGAAATGGTTCAGTTCCCCCCGTTCCAATACGCACAAATCCTCATCCCGGGCGGCGGCGGCCAGGTGGCTTGGGGCCAGGTCTTCCGCCCGGCAGCCGGGGATCGTTTGGATGTCCTTCCCCACCAAGGTGGCGAAGGCGGGATTGCAGCCCAGGTAGACCCCTTGGCGGTCTTTGTAAAACACCGGATCCGGCAGGCATTCCAGCAAACTGGTGATCAGGGCGGTTCGTTCGACCACGGTGGCTTCCAGATTCCGTTCGACGCGGATCCGCCAGTGCCAGGCCCCGGCACCCGCCACGCCGAGTAGGGCGATGATCCCGGGGATGATGGGTGAGCGGGCACCATCGGGTTCCGGGGTAACGACCGCCAGATCCCGGGGTTCGAGAATCCAGGCCAGCAAGGCCAGGATCAAGCCGACCAGGAGGATGGCGAGGGGGATGGCAACATCCCTTGAGGTCAGCGACCCGTTTCGGTTGGAGCGGCTCCCGGTCGTCGGTGGAGGGGTCATGGCTGATCAATTCGGTTTGTCCCAAAGCCTGGGATCCCCGCGGGTTTCCACACCAGATGGACCTTGTCGTGCCCCGGAATCCAGATCGGTATGCTCATCGGTGGGCTCATCGGGCGTTCGCCAGGGGATGTACGGGTGAGAGTTCGCTACGATGCCAGGTGCTGACGGTTCTGGCAAAGGGTGGGTTCAGGGGTGGTCCACCCCCGGGGAGTTTTCGCCGTGGACGATGGTTCCCAGGTCGGCCACCAGGGTGGTCAGGGCGCTCGCCTGGGCGGTCAGTTCCTCACTGGCGGCGGCGGATTCCTCGGCGGCGGCGGCGTTGGCCTGGGTCACCGTGTCGATGTCCGCCACCGCGGCGTTCACTTGGCCCAGGCCCTTGGCCTGTTCGGCACTGGCGGCGGAGACCTCCCCCATCAGCTGGGTGACCCGTGCGGTGGCGGCAACCACGGTCTGGAAGGCCTGGACCACCTCCTGGCCCACCGCCTGGGCCAGAAAGGCCTCGATTTCGGCGCTGGCTTCCTGGACCCGTACGGTGCTGGCCTGGGCCTCCTCGATCAATTGACCGGTGGTCTTGACCTCGTCGCCGGAGCGGCGGGCGAGGGAACGCACTTCATCGGCGACCACCGCAAATCCGGCCCCGGCTTCGCCGGCCCGGGCCGCCTCAACTGCGGCATTGAGGGCCAGCAGATTGGTCTGGAAGGCGATGTCGTCGATGGCCTCCACCACCGTGGCGGTGCGTTCAGTGGCCGTGCGGATGGCCTTCACCGCCTCGATTAGGACGACCATCCGTCGGGCAACTTCGCTGGCGATCTTCCGGGATTCCCCTTCCCCCTTGGCGCTGGCCTGCTGGGCCTCCTGGGCCAGGACATTCGCCTGCCGGGCATGGTCGGCGTTCTGGGTCGTGCTGGCGGCCAACTGGGTCAAGGTGGCGCTGGTTTCCTCCAGGCTGGAGGCCTGGCGGCTGGCCCCGGCGGCCAGGGTCTGGGCGGCCCCGTTCACCTGGGTGGCGGCGGCGCTCACCTGCTGACAGGTGGCGGCTAAGTTCCCGGTGGCGACTAGCACCGGGCGGGCCAGCCGGCGACCCAGTAACCAGCCTCCCAGGCCGCAGAGCCCGGTGGCCACCGCCAGGGCTGTCAACAAGGCGTTGCGGAGCGGGTCCAACTGGGCCAGCACGGCGGGAGTCGGCATATCGTAGATCACCCCCATCCCCAGGCCGGCGTAATCATTCAGGGTGGGAATCTTGGCGCTGCAGGCGAATCCCTGGATTTCGTCGGGATCGACGAGGATATCCTGGTTCCGCTGTTTCAGGAGCAGATCCACCGCCCGATCATTGAGCTTCTTGCCCAGGGGCAGCTTGGTGGACGAACCCAGGGTCAGGCCTTCCTGGTCCAACACCGTCATGTTCGCTCCCGCCAGTCCCGAGCTGATGATGTCAGCCAAGGTGTCTTCGGCGATGTCCTGGACGATCCGTTTATTGGAGGCGAAGTTGGCCCACACCCGGACCACCTTGCCCGCCCCATCCCGTATAGGGAAGGCGAAGGTCATCACCCAGCCGTCCCCGGCTCCGGCCTGGGTTACCAGGGGTTCCAGATGGGAGGAGTGGGTCCAGGTGGTGGGTCCAGTGCTTTTAGCGGCGCTGGTGATGGCCTCTTTGAACCACGGGGCCGCGGTTACATCAAAGCCAGTCAAGGAATTGCCGGCCAGGGATTTGCCGAGCCTATCCATGGAATTGCTGGCGATGATCCGGCCGCTGGTGGCATCGGCCACGACCATCAGGTCGTAAACCCCATACAACCGGGTATAGGTATCCGCCAGGGCGGACAGCTGCATCCCGTCCCCGGTCACGGCCAGGGGATTCAGGGTGAAGACTTCCACGTCCCCATTACGTTCGAAGAGATTGCGGTCGATTTTTTCGATAGCCTGGGCGGCGAAGACCTCCAATCGCCGGGCGGTGTTTTCGGCGATGCTGGCCCGTTGACTGAAAAAACCGATGGCGGCGACCAGGAGGGCTGGAATCAGTCCTGCGAAAACCAGGGCCAGGGTGATATTGCGGGACATGCCGAGTTTCATGGGGACCTCACGGTGATGATATTCAGATTCAATGGAGGCTAAGGCACGATCTGTGCCAACGCGGCGGGAATCGGCCTGGAACGGGTTGGGTATTGGACATTGTGGGTGCTTTCTGGTTCTGATCTGCAATTCTGACACCAGAATTGCGCAACTGGGTTGCAAATTTCCCCAGGTGATCGCAACAGAATTGCGGCAGCAGGGCGATTCGCCGGGGGGTGTCCATGCACCAAATGGCATGATCCGAGGCTCAGCACTGGGGCAGGGTTGCAGGGGCAACGGGCCTTGGATCATCCCCGCCCGCGGAGCCGCCCATGTCCACCAGCCCCATCACCGTCACCACCCCTGTCGCCGTCGATCCGGCGTATGAGGAGGCAGAGCGGATCTTCCGGGAGGTCTGGGCGGGCATCCAGCCCCGGCTTGAGGCGGGCACCGCCACCCTGCCCAAGGAGATGATCTGGCTCGGCGGCGCCCCGGGGTCGGGCAAGGGCACCAACACCCCGTTTATCCTCCGGGAACGGGGCATTACCGCCCAGCCCATCGTCACCAGCGATCTGCTGAACACCCCGGAGATGCAGAAGTTGAAGGACGCCGGGATGCTGGTGGGGGATCGCTCGGTGATCGAGGTGCTGTTCAACCGCCTGCTGGATCCGGCCCTGGAAAACGGGGTGATCATCGACGGTTTCCCCCGCAGCCAGATCCAGGTCGAGGTCGTGAAGCTCCTCTACCAGGGCATCCTCGACCTCCGGGCCAAGTACCGGGGCACGCCCAAGGCGGGTCAGTTTCCCAAGCCGTTCTTCCAGATCGTCGCCCTGTACGTCGAGGAAAAGGAATCCGTCGAGCGCCAATTGAAGCGCGGCCGGGCGATCATCGCCCAGAACGCCCGGGTCCGGGAAACCGGCGTCGGCCAGCTCCAGGAGGAACGGGCCACCGACCTCAGCGAGGAATCCTGCCGCAAGCGTTACCGGGTGTTCATGGAGCAGACCTACACGGTCCTGCAAAGCCTGCGCAAGGTTTTCCACTTCCACCTGATCAACGCCCAGGGCGACATCCACAGCGTGGAAAAGGCGATTATCCGGGAATTCCAGTACCAGAGCAGCTTGGAATTGGACGAGGACACCTGCGACGCCATCCAGCACATTCCGTTGGCGTCTGACGTTAGCCTGAACGCCCGGCAATTGCTGGTCCGCCGCCTGGACGGCTATCTGCGGGATCAAAAGGCCCTGTTCCAGCAGGTCATCGCCGCCATCGACAAGGAATTCGTCCCGGTCATCCGCCTCCACGGCATCACCGGCCTGGCCAAGATCATCTCGGACAACGAACTGTTCGCTGAGCCATTGGCCATCACCATGCTGGTGGACGTCCTCAGCGAACGGGGGTACCGGGCCACCGCCACCGTGGAGACCCGGGACATCCCGGTGAAGGTCGATCCGGTGACCCACGAGATCATCTGCGCCAAGCGCTTCCGTTACCGCTTCGAGATCCGCTTCGCCGGGTCCGCCATCCGCCGGGGGATCTGATGAACCAGCCGCTTCCTACCCAGATCCCGCCGTTAAAAGTCGGGCCGTATACCTTCAAAAGCCGCCTGCTGGTGGGCACCGGGAAGTACCCGGACAACGCCTCAATGCAGGCGTCCCTGGCGGAATCCGGAGCCGACGTGGTCACCGTCGCCGTGCGCCGGGCCAAGCTGGAAGCCCGGGGTTCCGGCGGCAGCCTGCTGGACCACATCGGCAGCCAGTACCAATTGCTACCCAACACCGCTGGTTGCTTCACCGCCGAAGACGCCCTGCGCACCGCGCGTTTGGGCCGGGAACTGGGCATCAGCGACATGGTGAAACTGGAGGTCCTGGCGGATCAGCAGACCCTCCTGCCCCATCCCACCCAGACCTTAGAAGCCACCCGCATCCTCGCCGCCGAGGGCTTCACCGTCTTGGTTTACACCAGCGATGATCCGGTCCTGGCCCTGGAACTGGAATCCGCCGGGGCTGCGGCGGTGATGCCCGCCGGGGCGCCCATCGGCTCGGGCCTGGGGGTGCTGAATCGCAATTCGATGGAGATCATCATCGAGCGGGCCAAGGTGCCGATCATCATCGATGCCGGGGTGGGCACCGCGTCGGATGTGACCGTGGCCATGGAACTCGGTGCCGCCGGGGTGTTGCTGAACACCGGCATCGCCGGGGCCAAGGATCCGGTGCGTATGGCCCGGGCCATGCGCCATGCCCTGGAAGCCGGGTATTGGGCCTATGGGGCCGGGCGAATCGCCCGCCGCCGCTACGCCAACGCCAGCTCCCCCACCACCGGCCTGATCGCCGCCAGCCACGGCATCCCCGGGGAATGACGACCTGAGGGGTCGCGGTACCCCCATGGGGGTCCAGTGTGGAGGAATACCACGGCGCCATCTGTGGTTTCTGACGACAATCCGGCATGCGTATTCTGTTGTTCTGGATTCTGCTCCCCTGGGCCCTGCTGGCCGTCGAGGATCCCACGCTGTCCTCCCGACCACCGACCCAGGTCCGGGCAGAACATTTCGAGATCTCCCGGGATGGTGGCTCCCGTAGTCTTGATCTGGTTCTGGATAGCACCATTCGGCATCAGTTGAGGGTCGACTACCGCCTTTTGAGCACCACCCCCGGCCAGGTCTCCATCGATGGTTGGACGGTGGAGCCAGGGTCTGGGACCGAGGCCCGCCTGCGTACCTGGCTCAGCTTGGCAGCGACGGGATCCCCTGAACCCGGGATTGCCTATGTCGTGGCCCGATTGGATGAACGGGCCAAGTTGCGGGCGGAAGCGGCCAAGGCCGGACCACTGACGCCGAGCGGGGCGACAGCCATCGCCCGGGCCCAGGTGGTGGATTTGTTCGGCGATCACCTGGTCGACATGTTGGGCCATGCCAATCCCCAGCCACTGCGGGTCGATGACGAGGGCCCCTGTTTCGTGGTGGTCTATGAACGTCCCGCTACGGCGGCCCTGCCAGCGGCCCACATGCCCATCCGAATCAACAAAGAATCCCGGAAGGTGGTGGGAATGATCGGATTCACGGATCCACCACCGCCAGTCGCTCCGGCCAAGTCCCCGCCGGCTCCACCTACTCCGACTCCAGTTGGAAAGGAATCCTCCCGCAACTGATTTGCGCCCGGGGGAATTCTGGTGTATCCATGCCTAGAAAGGTGCGTGGCATGCCCTTCTCCAATACCACCCAGGTCGAGATCGAACGCCGTCCGGACCGGATCCTCATCCGGCTCGCCCGGCCGGAGCGGAGCAATGCCCTCGATCTGACCACCTTGGCGGAGCTCGTGACGCTCTTGGAAGAGGAGCCGGCCCCGGTGCCCCTGATTCTCACCGGGGCGGGGGCGGGCTTCAGCGTGGGCACCGACGTGCGGGAATCCGCCCACATGGATCCCAGCACCGCTGCCGCCTGGAGCCGCCTGGGCCAGCTCACCGTTGCCGCCCTGGAACATTGGCCCAGCGTCACCGTCGTCCACCTCCACGGCTGGGCCCTGGGCCCGGCGTTGGAATTGGCCCTGGCCTGCGACGTCCTGGTGGGCCCCACCGAGGTCCGTTTGGGCCTGCCCGGCCTGGCCTGGGGTCTGCTGCCCGGTCTGGGGGGGCTGCGCCGCCTGGCGGGGCGGGTGCCCGCCCACGTCAGCCTGGGGATGTTTCTCCGGGGCGAGGTCCTCAACGGTCGCCAGGCGTTAAAGCTGGGTCTGCTGGACCGGCTTATTCCCCACGATGATCCCTTGGACAAGCTGGTGGCGGATCTGCTGGAATTTCCCCGGGGTGCGGTGACCGCCCTTCGGGAATTGCGCCTCCAGCGCCTGGCCCCCGGCGATCCGGAGGAGGAAATTCGCACGTTTGTTGAGCCGTTTGTTGACGGTGAGTGTCAAAGGCGTTTGCGCCTGTTGATGGAATGATGTCACTTTTGGCGATTATACGGGTATCAGTTGGCACGGTCGACGATGGTGCCATGCTGAATCCAACATGAATCCGAATCAGCGTGTAGTAGCGACTCAGCCGCCGACCTCGTCGTTTTCAAATCCTGAAGAAGTGCAGCTGTACGAGCCAGGACGGGATGCTGCTACCCAGCCTCCGTTCCCCACCGGCACTCGCTTCGCCGGCTATGTCATTGAACGCTTGCTGGTGCGCGGCCCGGTGGGCAATGCCTATCTCGCCCGGGAAGGCGACGCAGGTCCCCGGGTGGTCCTCAAAGTCATCAACCGGGACACCAGTGAAAACCACCGGTTCGCCGCCAGGTTCCAGCGGGACATTAGCACCCTGGCCCAGGTCCGCAGTCCCCATGTCCCGGTGATCCGCAAGTCGGGACTGGAAGACGGCAAGCTGTTTCTCGCATTTGAACATTTCGAAGGCGCGAACTACGCCGGACGCGGCACGTTGCCCATCGAAGAAGTTCTGCGTTTCGCCCGGGATTGCGCCACGGGGTTGAATGCCTTGCACCAGGCCGGGCTGGTCCATCGGGACCTTCGGCCCCAAACCATCCTCCAGGCTGGGGACGGGCGGTTGGTGCTTATCGAATTCGGGATTCTCCGCACCTCGATGGATGACGAGGTCCAGCTCAAGGCTTCCCTACCGGCGTTCCTCAGTTCGGAACAGGCCGAGGATGTCCTCGACATCGATATCCGCAGCGATCTCCACGCCCTGGGCACGATCCTGTTCCTGCTGCTGACCGGCACCCTGCCGTTCAACGCTCCCAATGCGGAAAAAACCAAGGCCCTGATCCTGGCCAATGATCGGCCTTCGGTGCGCCTGTTTCGGCGGGAGATCCACCCCGCCCTGGACCAGATCGTGGCCCGCTGCATGGCCCGGAACCGGGACCTGCGCTACCAGACCCCGGACGAATTGATTCTTGCCCTGGATGCCTGTCCCCACACCCGGCCCATGGAAGGTTTCACCCGCAGCCTGATCCTCGCCCAAGAGTGGCTCTCGGAACATGCCTCCCTGGTGAAAAAAGTGGTCCTCGGGGTCGCCTTGATCATCGCCGTTCCCATGGCCTGGAATGCGTATTCCCGGTATGAGCTGCGTTCTGAACTGAGCGCTTTGGATGACCCTAGTTGCACCGCCGAGGCTGCCGACCGTCTGGTTCCCAGTCTGGAACGCTACGCCTCCCAGACCAAGGGCGAACCGCCCGAAGTTGAACGCTGGCGCAAGGCGGTGACTGCCGCCCATGTCCGGGCGGATGCGGCCAAAGCCGCCGCCGCCAAGGCCAAGGAGGACGAAGCCAAGCGTCAGGCCGAATTGGCCCGCCAGGCTGCCGCCGAGGAGGAACGGAAGCGAGACGAATTAGCCCGTATTGAGGCCGCGAAAAAAGCCGAGGCCGAGGCCGCCGCAGCGGCCGAGCGCCAGCGCTTGGCCCAGGAACAGGCCAAGGCGCAACGGGATCGTCTGGACCAGATGCGAATCGTCGCTCTCCAGGCCAGGATTCCGGCCCTGCTCACGATCCAGGAACCGTTGCTGGGCCATCCCACCCGACGGAGCATCATCGCCCTCGAAGACGCCCTCCAGGGAGTCCTGGATCTGGATGCCCTGCGCACGGCCTTGGCCCCGGACAAGGCTTTCGATATGCTGGCCAACCCCACCTGGGAACGCCTGGAGACCCATCGCCGGAATCTCGAACGTGATTTACTGACAGCGCGGAAGAAGCAGGAGGCATGGGAGAAGTTGGGGGCCGCCGGCAGTGCTGATCTGGCCACCGAGCGGAAAGAGGACAATGCCCTGCGTCAGCGCCTGGCGGAACAGCGGAAGCTCGATAACGCCCGCTGGGTGATCAAATGAGCGTTCCTCCAGATCGCCTTCAGCGCCTGATTGCCGTGGCCGGTTCCAAGGGCGCCAGCGATGTCGCCCTGGAACCCCGGGATGATGGTTCGTTCCTGGTCATCGCCCGGATCGACGGGGTGCGGGCGGCCATCGGCACGATTCCTCCGCCGGAAGCGCCAGCGGCCCTGGCCAAGTTGAAGACCCTGGCTGAATTGCCGGCGTATATTTCCGCCGAGGTCCAGGAAGGCCGGATCGACGGTACCCCCTACGGGATCCCCGGCGAATTGCGGATGGCCATCCTGCCCACCGTCCGGGGCCAGCGTTTGGCCCTGCGTTTGCCCTCGGTGGGGGCGGTGCCGCCCCCGGAGAATCTGGGACTGATCCCGGCGATCACCACCCGGGTCCGTCAATTGTTCCGCCGGCCCCAGGGTCTGATCGTCGTCACCGGGCCCACGGGGTCGGGGAAGACCACCACCCTCCACAGTTTTCTCACGGATCTGGCCCGGGAACGCCCGGACCGCCAGATCATCACCATCGAGGATCCGGTGGAACGCCGCCTGCCGGACATCACTCAGATCGAAATCGACCCCAAGCACAACTTGGGATTTGCTGAAGTCCTCTCCGCCTGCCTGCGCCACGATCCAGATGTCATCGTCGTCGGCGAGGTGCGGGATCCGGTCACTGCAGCCGCCTGCGTTCGGGCCGCCCTGACGGGTCACCTGGTGGCCACCACCGTCCACGCCGGCCGGGCCGGCGAGGTGGTGCCCCGCCTGCTGGAAATGGGCGTCGATCCCACCCAGCTGATGCCCGCCCTGGCGGGCGTCCTGTCCCAGCGGCTCTCCCGTCTGATCCACAACGCTTGCGGTGGTGCCGGCTGTTCGGGCTGCACCGATGGCTTCCGCGGGCGTCGCCCGGTGGCGGATCTATTGATGGTGGATGGCCCGGCACGGAGTGCCTTGCTGGCGGGCCATGCTCCGCCCTTGGTGGCTGACATGGACATCCAGGCTGCGGCCCTGGTGAATGCCCGGTTGACCAGCGAGCGGGAGATCGATCGGGTGGTGGGCGCCGATAACGGTTGAGGACGGCCGACGGCGGTGGTGGCGGTTGACGGTCGTGGATTGGCAGCGGCCTGGCCGTTTCCATACTCGGCAAGATATGAAGCCGAATCCGCCCGTCAGCAAATCCCAGACTCCGATCCAGGTTACCAGCCCAGGGTGGAATACCGCCGCCGAACCGGTTCTGAACCCCGGGGTGGAATTCGCCGGATTTCAGATCGAGGGGCATCTTCACCGGGGAGCCGTGGGGGATTGTTACCTGGCCCGGGAGGGCCGAGGTGGCCCCCGGGTGGTGCTTAAAATCCTGCCCCGGGAATTCCTCAATGAGGTGGGGGACATGAATGAAGTGGGGGCCAGGTTCCAGCGCAGTGTCCATGCCCTGATGCTCACCAACACGCCCCATCTGCCCGGGATCCGGGGTTATCAGATCGCCGACGGACATCAATTCCTGGTCTACGAGCATATCGAGGGAACACCCCTGACCGGTCGGGAGAAGCTGGACCTGAAACAGGTCCTGGGGCTGATCCGGGACTGCGCGACGGGGTTGGGGGCGCTCCATGCGGTCGGTTTCATGCACCGGGAACTGCGACCCCAGACCATCCTCCGCACGCCCCAGGGCCGGGTGGTCTTTGCCGAGGTCGGCATCTTCAGGCTGACGATGGATGAGGAATCCTCGCGGCGCCTACCCCTGTCGGAATTTTCCAGCCCCGAGCAGTTCGCCGGGGAACGAACCATCGACATCCGCAGCGACCTGCATTCCCTCGGGGTCCTGATGCATTTGCTCCTCACCGGGTCGATGCCGTTCACGGCTAAGACCTCCGATCGTTTCAAGGCCCAGGTCCTTGATGGAGCACGGCCTTCGTTGCGGGAGTACGATCCCGAGATCCACCCGGCCGTAGAGCGGATCGTCTCTCGCTGCTTGGCCCGACAGGCCGACGATCGCTACCAGTCCCCCGAAGCCCTGATCCGGGATCTGGAGGCCTGCCCCCTGACCAAGCCGCTGAAAGCCCAGCAGAAGTTCTGGCGGGAGGCCCAGGTCTGGGCCCGGGCCCATTGGCTGATCCCGGTTCGGATGGTGGTCGCCATCGTGCTCGTGTATGCGGGGTTTGCCGCCTGGTCCTGGTATGGGCGTCATGAAATGGCCAGCCAGCTGACGGCCCTGGATGATCCGGCGTGCTCCGCCGCAATCGCTGAGGAACTGGCCCCGGTCCTCACCCGCTACCGTAATTCCGTGGGCCTCGGGGCGGCCGAGGGCCAGCGCTGGGCGGCGGCCCTCGAAGGGATCCTGGCCCGGGAGGCCGGAAAAAAGGCTCCGGCCCCGGCGGCGGGCAAATAAGCGGGAACGCCCGGGGACTGACCATGGACCAGGACTGATTCCCTGGACCATGCCCGCCCATGCGCGTGCTGGTCGAATTGCTGTCCTTGATCGGTCGTCACCTGACCGTGGCCACCGCCGCCCGGGTGGGGGGAACCCTGGGAATGGTGGCCTGGCGCCTGGGGGTGCGCCGGCGGCTGGTGAGCGAGACCCTGGAGCGGGTGTTGAAATTGCGGGGTCGGGAACGAGCCGTGGTGGCCCGGCAGTCGTATGCCTCCATCGGCGCGACCATGCTGGCGATCTGGACGGTGGGCGGGCGGGACGGGTTGGAACGCCACGTCACCGTCGCCAATCCCCGGTGGCTGGCCCATTTGCGGAAACGCCATGGTGGCCTGGTGATCGCCACCAGCCATCTGGGGGACTGGGACGGCGCGGCCCTGGGGGTGGCGCCCCTGGTGCCCCGTTTGCTGGTCTACGCCAAGAGTCAGGGCGGTAGCATGGATGAGACCATCAACCGCCTGCGCCAGGCCACCGGCGGCGAGGTGCTGATCACCCGCCGGGGGGATCGCACCGGGGCGGTGACGGTACTTCGGGCCCTGCGGGATGGCGCGGTGGTGGGCCTGCTGGCGGACCAGCGACCCCAGATCGACGAAGGTCTGGCCGCCTGGTTCCTGGGGGAGCCCACGTATGTCCACCCTGGCCCAGCCTTTTTTGCCAAGCGCCTGGGCCTGCCGGTGGTTCCCGGATTCAGCGTCCATCGCCGTTCCGGCGAGGTGTCGGTGTATTTCGGCCGGCCGATCCACTTGGATCACCTGGAGGAACCTGCCGCCTCCCAGGTGGTGATGGACGCCCTGGGGGCCTGCATCGCCAGTGTGCCGGGCCAGTATTTCTGGCAGCACAACCGCTTCAAAGACCTGGCGGATCTGCCGCCCCGGACCGACGATGCCTGGCGCGGCGGTGCGGACTGGCTGCGCAATCCCCCTGGGAACTGACCATGTACCTCGACATCCCCGACAACGCCAACACCACTGAAGCCACCATGGCGACGTTCAAGGAGACCGGTCCTGGCCGGACCATCCGGGCAATCCGCCTGCACCTGGATGATGGCGTCCACTGGTGTGCCATTACCGGCTGGGATGAATCCGGCCCGGTGGCCGCCCGGTTCACCCCCATCGAGGAGAGCGGCGATGGTCCGGCTCGTCTAGCAAGTGGAGGTGACTGGGGCCTGCGTCTGGCCCGAATCTCCGCCCCCGGCCAGCCGGTGGTCTGGGATCTGGCGGATGCAGCCCAATGGGGCGAGCCGCTGCTGATCTGCACCCCCGAAACAGAGGTTGTGGAGGGCTGACCCGGCTCGCCCAGGTACCGTCAAGGACCACGGCCAACGCGAAAAACCCCTGGGGATCCCCAGGGGTTCGCAGCAATTGAGCCGCAGTTGGGCGGGGCTGGTGCCGCCACGCGCCCGTCGCGTCAACTCAGTACTGGCGCTTCGGCTTACGGTTGAACTTGCCCTTGCCGATGGAGCGGCGGCGCTGGCGGTTGAGGATCTGGCGACCCGACTTGGTCTTCATCTTGCGACGAAAACCGGTCATCTTGCGGGCCTTGAGCGAGCTGCGGCGGATTTTGACGTGCATGGTCGGTTCCGGTTGGGCGGGGAAACTTAAGGAACATCTGCAGTTGTCAACCCGGGAATCTCGCAAATTTTCGTCGGCGCGAATCCCACCTGGTCGCAACTGGTGCAGCGGTAGGTGACCCCGTTCCAGGTGCCCTCCACCTTGGCCGGTCCCAACTCCTTGCCGTGGAGATGCCCGTAGATGCACCACGAGGCGCCCGCGGCTTCGATCAGGGGAGTGAACCGGCTGGCCGTCCGGCCCGGGGGGATGGGCGGGTAGTGGAACAAGCAGATGCGCAGGCTCCGGGGCCGTCCAGCGGCGGCATCCAGTAGGTCCAGGGCGTTGATGCTCGCGGCCAGCTCGGCTTCTTCCCGGGCCAGCCAGGCGTCGACTTCTTCTGGGCTGCGCTTGTCGCCGTAGCGCTTCAGGGGGGCGAAATCCCCGCCCCGGACTCCAAAAAAGCCGATCCCGGCGATGTGGGCGGCGGTTTTCTTGAGGGCGTGGGTCTTGGGCGGCAGCAGGGCCGCCATCTTGGTCTGGGTCGGCGGCCACCAGTAGTCGTGGTTGCCCTTCACCAGGACCTTGTGCCCCGGCCGGGCGGCCAGCCAGGCGAAATCGCTGGCGGCTTCAGCGGCCTTCATCGCCCAACTGAAATCCCCGGGGGTGAGGACGATGTCATCCGGCCCCACCGTGGCATCCCAGGCAGCGGCCATCTGTTCATCATGGTGGTCCCAGTGCTCACCAAACACGTCCATCGGCTTGGCGCCGGAGGTGGACAGGTGGAGGTCGGACAGGGCCCAGACGGTCGGCATGGCGGCACGGTAGCGCCGGTTGGGAAAACCCCAGCTCGGGCGCCACTCGGGTCATTGCGCTACCGGCGGATCCTCCAAATGGGGTTCGCTGGAGTCGGATTCCGCGGGCAGTTGGGCCAGTTGGACTTTCAGCAGCTCCTGGTGCTGCCGTTCCTCGTCCTCCAGTTCGGTAAACAGCTGGCGGGTTTCGTTGTCCACGGCGTTGGGGATCAGGGAGGCGAAGAATGCCCGGGCCTTGGTCTCGGAAGTCAAGGCGACGTTCAAAGCCCGGCGGCTGTTCATGAACATCTGGGCCGTCTCGAATCCGGGGGCTTCGACGTCCCAGAGCATGCTCCGGTTGATCCGCACGGGGGCATTGCCGAACCGGGCCCGTCTGCGGGCCAGCAGTTCGTCGTGGTGTTTCCGTTCCGCCGCCGCCATCCGGGCGAAGCATTTAGCTGCCGCTGGCGTACCGTGGACCTCCATCTGGGTGGTGAAATCGCTGTAACGCTCCTCAGCCTCTTCCTCGATGAGGATGGCGAGGTCCAAGGCATCCTTGAGGCCCAGGTGGGTGGGATCGATCTTCGAGACGGTCATGGCGGGGTCCTTCAATGACGGACGGCAAAACGGTCGAGGGCGCGCCGACGGTCGGGTTGGTCCTTGCCCTGGTCGGCCTGGCGTTCCCGGACCAACTGGTCGTAGGTCGGCGGCGGTGTAGGGTTGCGGTAGAAGACGCCGGTGTGGAGGGTCCGGCCATACTGCTGAGCCAGGTCCATGCCCTTGATCCGGTCTGAGCCGTCGTGGCCTTCGGCGAGGAGCGGACGCAGCGCTGCCCGCTGTTCTTTCATCTGCATCTCGGAGTCGCCATAGGTGACGCAGGGGGACTGGATATTGATGAAGGCGAAACCGGGGTAGCGCAGGCCTTCCTCAATGAGAGCGGTAAGTCCCGGCAGGTCCGCCGGGGTGCCCTGGGCGACGTAGCCGGCGCCGTAGGCCAGGCAGTACAGCAGGGGGTTCACCGGCTCTTCGAAGCTGCCATACGGCGAGGTGACGGTGGTCTCCCCCTTGGGGGTGGTGGGGGACAGCTGGCCCTTGGTCAGGCCGTAGATCTGGTTGTCCATGACGATGTAGGTCAGGTCATGATTTCGGCGGATGGCATGGGGGACGTGTCCGCCACCGATGGAGAATCCGTCGCCGTCGCCGCCGGCCACCAGCACTAGCAGGTCGGGGTTGGCGGTTTTCAGCCCCTGGGCGATGGGCAGGGCTCGACCGTGGACGGTGTTGAAGCCGTAGACCGTGGTATAACCGGGGATTCGGGACGAACAGCCGATGCCGGATATGAACGCGATCTCGTGGGTCGGCCGGCCGATGGCCGCCAGGGCCCGGTACACCGCTTGGAGCACGCCGAAGTCACCGCAACCCGGGCACCAGATCGGCTTCAGGTCGCTTTTGAAGGTCTTGGGATCGTTACAGGCGCCGCTCATGGGACGCTCCTTTGGGCGAGGGCCCGGATCTGGGCGACAATCTCGCTGGGACGGAAGGGATTGGCGCCGGCCCGGCAGTACGGCCGGACGCCGTTGGGCACGGTGATAAAGGAACGGAGGATGCGGTAGAGCTGGCCCTGGTAGGACTGTTCCACCACCAGGCCCTTGGTCAGGCCCTTCAGGAAGTCGCTGAAGATTTCCTCAGCCACCGGATACAGCAGATAAGGCACCAGGATGCGGACCTTGAGCCCTTCCTGGCGGACCGTCTGCACCGCTTCCCGGCAGATCCCGGCGCTGCTGCCCCAGGAGATGATCCCCAGGTCGGCGTCGGCGTCGCCTTCCACCAGGAACAACTCCCGGCGTTTCAGCAGGGGGGCGAACTTGCCGATGCGCTTTTCCGTCATCCGCTGGTGGTTGGCCCCGCCGGAAGCCGGGGCGCCGGATTCGTTGTGTTCAATGCCGGCGGCCAGGTATTCACCCCCGGCCAGGCCGGGGTGGCTAATGGGGCTGATGCCGTCCGGGGTCAGCTTGAAGCGCTTGTAGCCCCCGGCCAGGTCCTCGGGGGTGGGCCGGCGGCGTTCCACCAACTGCACGGTGGAGGTGTCGATGGGTTCCAGGGTTTCCTTGCGCTGGCTGATCTCCTGGTCGCTCAACACGATCACCGGGGTCTGGAATTCCTCGGCGATGTTGAAGGCGTCGACGGTGACCCGGAAGGCATCGGCGACGGAGGTGGGAGCCAGGACCGGGCGCACTGCATCCCCGTGGCCGCTGTAGCAGGCCTGGAACAGGTCGGCTTGTTCCAGCTTGGTGGGCAGGCCGGTGGCCGGGCCGCCCCGCTGGACGTTCACCACCACCAGGGGCAGTTCGGCGATGGTGGCCAGGCCCAGCATCTCGGTCTTGAGGGACATGCCGGGACCAGAGGTGGCGGTCATCGCCCGTTTGCCACCGAAGCTGGCGCCCACACAGGCACCAATGCCGGCGATCTCGTCCTCGCATTGGAGCAGGGATCCGCCGTAGGCCCAGATATCCCGGGACAGAGTCTGCATGATCTCGGTGGAGGGGGTGATGGGGTAGCCGCCGAAGAAGTCGCAGCCGGCGACGATGGCGGCGGCGGCGGTCAGATCGTTGCCGTCCGCCAGCCAGACGCCCTGGCGGGCGGCGGGGGGGGCCATCAGCCGGGCGGTTTTCAGAGGATTGGCCCGGGCATGATCGGCCCCCGCCTGGAACGCTTGCTCGGCGGCGGCAATCACTTCCGGCCCCTTCTTTTTCAGGCGTTTCCTCATCCCCGCGAGGATGCTTTCCGGGGCCAGGCCGAACCACGCGGACAGCAGGCCCAGGACCACGGTGTTCTTCGCCCGGTCGCCCCCGTGGGCCCGGGCGATGGCGGCGATGGGTACCGCGATGGCTTCGCCGGGGGCGATTTTCAGGGGCAGCTTGCCGTCCGGGGTCTTGGCCGATTCCTCGTAGATCACGATGGACCGGGCATCGGTGGGCAGTTCCGAGCCGAACTTCAGGAAGTCATCCCAGTTGAGGGCCACCGCCACATCCAGTTCACTGCCCGGATTCAACACGGGTTGGGTCGAAATCCGCAATCGACAGGAGGATTCCCCGCCCCGGATCTGGGGCCCGAAGCTTTTGGTCAGCATGCCATGGTAGCCGGCGGCGGCTGCCGAATTGAGGAGCGCCTCGCCGGCGGCAACGATGCCGTCGCCGCCTGAACCAGCCATGCCGATGCAGATATCGTTTATCATGCCGCCAGTGTTGCCTCTACGTTTTCGGGGCGCAAGTGGCGTATGTGATGACTGCTGTTGAAATCTGTTTGGCGAATGGATCCCAAGTCGTTTGCTGGTGGGGATCCTGTCTGGATTCCCCTCGCATTGGCTACATCAATCGACAATCTCATCCGTTGAAGGGATCACCCCTATGTACCGGCCCGCCCTGCTTGATGCTCTTCGCTCCGGCTACCGCCGCCAAGATCTGGTGGCGGATGTCCTGGCGGGTTGCCTGGTGGGGGTTGTGGCCCTGCCTTTGTCCATGGGCCTGGCCATTGCCAGCGGGGTGCCCCCAGCGGTGGGCCTGGTGACCGCGGTGGTGGGGGGCTTCCTCATCAGCGCCCTGGGGGGCAGCCGGGTCCAGATTGGCGGTCCCGCGGGGGCGTTTGTCGGCCTGTGCGCGGGTGGAGTCGCCCAGTTCGGTTATGGCGGCCTGGCCTTGGCGACCCTGATGGCGGGGGTCCTCATTGTCCTGTTGGGCGTCGCCCGGCTGGGCAAGGCCATCACCTTCATCCCCACGCCGGTGGTGATCGGCTTCACCACCGGGATCGCGGTGATCATCGCCAGCACCCAGTTGGCGCCGTTGCTGGGCATCGCCGAACCCGACAAGCCGATCCCCCACGTCACCGAGCGCCTGGCCTTCATCTGGCAACATCGGCCAGAGTGGGGATTCTTGCCGGTGCTGACCTGTCTAGTGACCATGGGGATCATCATCGCCTGCCGTCGCTGGGTGCCCCGGATTCCCGGGGCGTTGGTGGCGGTGGTGGTGGTCACGGTGGCGGTAACGGTCCTGGGCTTGGATCGGGATCTGGCCACCATCGGCAGCCGTTTTGGTGAAATTCCCCATGGTTTGCCCTGGCCGGGGCTGCCCGATATCGGTCTGAAGGAGGAGTGGTCCTTCAACGACCTCCTCCACCGCCTGCGGGAGGTGTCGGGCCTGGCCTTGACCATCGCCATGCTGGGATCCATCGAATCGTTGCTGTCGGCGGTGGTGGCGGATGGCATGACCGGCCAGCGCCACCATTCCAATACCGAACTCATCGCCCAGGGCATCGCCAACCTGGTCACCCCGCTGTTCGGCGGCCTGCCCTGCACCGGAGCCATCGCCCGGACCAGCACCAACATCAAGGCCGGGGCCAGGACCCCGGTGGCGGGGATGGTCCACGCCTTGGCGGTGCTCCTGATCATGCTCGTCCTGGCGCCCCTGGTGGTCCACATTCCTCTGGCCTGCCTGGCGGGGGTGCTGCTGATGGTCTGTTGGTTCATGGCCGAACTGCGCCACTGGCCCCACATCCTCAAGGCCGAGCGCAGCGATGCATTCCTGCTGCCGATTTCCTTTGGGCTGACGGTGTTCATTGACCTGACCACGGCGGTGACCGTGGGCGTCCTCCTGGCGATGTTCTTCTTCGTCCGGCGGATGGCGGATTCCACCCGGGTCGAAGCGGTGGGGGAACATACTGAGGCCTGGATCCACGGCCCCTTGCCGGCGGGGGTCCAGGTCTACGAGATCCGGGGGCCGTTCTTCTTCGGCGCTGCCACCCTCCTCCGGGACCTCGACACCCCGGGGGGCGGCAAGGCCCTGATCCTCCGCCTGGGCAACGTCCCGTTCATCGACGTCACCGCCGCCTTCGCGGTTAAAGAACTCGCCGAATCCTGCCGGGCCAAGGGCAGCCGCCTGATCCTCTGCGAGGTGAAGGGCCAGGCCTGGCGGGACCTGTCACGCCACGGGCTGGACGTGGCCCTGGGTGCGGGAGGGGTTCAGGCGGATCTGGCGGGGGCGCTGGCGGCATCCGCATCCCGATGAATGCCGCGTCAACCGGCCGCGACCCGGGCGACATTCACCGCACTAGTTGGGGAAATCGGTGCGAGCGTGCCAAGTCCCGATGTTGCGGCAAATAGGCCTGATAATACAGGATTTCACGTGATATTAGTCAGTGGATTGCCGGTTAAAACCACAGGCGGGGAATGGATTTCGTGCTAGAATAGGGCCATGGATGCCAGTGACGCGATCCTGGCAAACGACCTGCTGTAGCGCTTTCCGGCATGATCGCTCCACCCTGTTCTGGAGATCCCCATGGTCCTCGCTGCCCTCCTCGTACGCGGCCTTGCCCTCGTCGCCTGTCTAGGTTGTGCCGCTGTGGCGGCGAATGGACCAACGTCCCTGAAACCCCAGCCGCCGACGCCACCGCCGCCGACCACGACGATTCCCCCGGCGATCCAGACCGCCCGGGAGGCCCTGGGCCGACAACTGTTCCGGGACCCGTCCCTCTCCGTGCCGGCCGGCACCAGTTGTGCCTCCTGCCACACCCCGCTCCGGGGCTTCGAAGGCAACAACGGAGGTACGTCCGGTGTGCCGCTGGGCAGCACTAGGACCGCTGGCCTGCGCAACACCCCCACGGCGATGTACGCCCTGTTCATCCCCCCGTTCACGGTGCGCCCAGGACCAACCGGTCGCCCCGAGGCCCATGGCGGCCAGTTCCTCGACGGACGGGCCGACACCTTGGCCCAGCAGGCCCTGGGGCCCTTCCTGGCCAGCGCCGAGATGAACAATCCCACTGCGGCGGTCGTGGTGGCCAAGGTCGCCGCCAGCGGGTATGCCGCGCTCTTCAGATCCGTGTGGGGCCAAGACATCTTTACCAGGCCCGCCGCCGCGTTCGCGGCCATCGGCGAATCCCTTGCCGCCTATGAACGGACCATCGAGTTCCGGCCGTTCTCGTCCCGTTATGACGATTTCCTCCGGGGCAAAGACACCTTCACGGCGGCGGAAAAACGGGGCATGGCAGTGTTCTTCGACCGGACCAAGGGGGACTGCGCCGCCTGCCATGTGGCGAGTCCCACCAACAAAGATCCCGCGGCCTCGCTGTTCACCAACCACGGCTACGTGGCCCTGGGGGTTCCCAGGAATCCCAAGATTCCGGCCAATGCCGATCCGTTGTTTTTCGATCTGGGACTTGCGGGACCCAAACGTACGGCACCGGTTGGTCTGGCTGATGCCGCGGGCCAGTTCAAAGTGCCGACGTTGCGCAATGTCGCCATGAAGTCCGCCTTCATGCACAACGGTCGATTCACCACCCTGACCGAGGTGGTGTCGTTCTATGCCACCCGGGATTTGGATCCCAAACGCTGGTATCCCGACGGTGTCCAGTTCAACGACCTACCGGCGAACCAGCGGGGGAATGTCACCCACCGTCCGCCCCTGGATTTGCGCCCGGGGGCCAAGCCCCGCCTGCTGCCGGGGGACGTGGCGGATGTGGTGGCATTCCTCGGGACCCTCACCGACGTGCCCGCGCCGGCGACGTTTGCCACCGCCCAGTAGGTGGTCCAGGCCCAACGACAGGCCCCCGGCGGTGATCCGCCGGGGGCCTGTCGTTGATGAACCCAAGCGTCCGGTGGGACGCCGGGACGGTTCAGCCCTCGATCCGCGCCTTCACCTGTTCCACCGCCTGGGCGATGGGGATGCGGACCTGCTCGGTGGTGTCCCGGTCCCGGAGGGTGACCTGGCCGTCGTTCAGGCTGTCGTAGTCCACGGTGATGCAGTACGGGGTGCCGATCTCATCGTGCTTCGCGTAGCGCTTGCCGATGGAATTCTTTTCATCGTACTTGGCGTTGATCCCGGCCTTCAGCAGGGCGGCGATGATTTCCCGGGCCTTCTCGGGCAGGCCGTCCTTCTTCACCAAGGGCAGCACGGCGCACTTGATGGGCGCCAGCTTGGGGTGGAGCTTGAGCACGGTGCGGGTGACTTTTTCCCCGGCGTGGTCGACCCGTTCCTCTTCGCAATAGGCGTCCAGCAGGAAGCACAGCAGGGCTCGGGTCGCACCGGCGGCGGGCTCGATGACGTAGGGCAGGTAGCGCCAGGGCTTCTTGCCGGTTTTGGGATCGGCGTTTTCCTGGTCGATGTATTCCAGGTTTTCGCCGCTGGCGTCTTGATGCGCGTGCAGGTCGTGATCCGTGCGGCTGGCGATGCCTTCCAGCTCGCCCCAGCCCCAGGGGTACTCGTATTCCACGTC
>CANIXE010000002.1 GCA_947470885.1 Planctomycetota bacterium | reverse complement strand
CATGTGGAACTGCGGGCCATCGAGCGGGACTATGTGAACGACGAGAATGAACCGGGCAGTGAGATGGACCATATCGTCTTCATCAAGTACCGGAGCGACGCCGCCGACGCGGACGTCTGAAGCTGAAAAACGCGAATTGAGCACACCTGCGGCGTTGCTTCAATCCTCCCGTGTCGCCGCCGTGCAGCAATTTGGCGCGCCTTGCAGCTGCGCACCACTCGCGTTTCGAACCGCATTTTCGGGGTGAATTTTCCACCGAAAAAGGCTCTCAGACCATCTGTATACCACTTAACTGCGACATGAGGGCACAAACCTCAAGGGTCTGATCCGGCACCTTGCGCCGGGAAACCCGGCCGGAACCTCCGGGCATGACCCCCGTTGAACTCCTCGATGACCACCGCGCCAAGCCCCGCAACATCGGCAAGCTCCTGAATGCCAATGCTGTGGGCGACATCGGATCGATCGTTGTCGGGGATGCCCTGCGCTTCTATATCCAGGTCAAGGATGAACGGATCACCGCCGCCAAGTTCCAGGTCTTCAATGCCCAGGACCAGTTGGCCACCGGTTCCGCCACCACCGAACTGGCGGTGGGCAAAACCCTGGATGAATGCCTGGCCCTCGGCCCGGCGGACCTGTGCGCCCACCTGGGGGGACTGACGGGGGAGCGGCTGCCCGCCAGCTTGTGGGCCCTGGAGGGCCTGAAATCCGCCGTTTGCGTCTACCGGGGCGAGGAACCGGAGTGCGATACCGAAGGCGAACCCCTGGTCTGCCGCTGCCACGGGATCCCGGAAGAGACCATCCGCACCGCTGTAAAGGTGATGAACCTCAAGGAGGTGGACGACATCGTCAATGCCACCGGGGCGGGAAGTGCCTGCGGCTCCTGCCGGGTGGACATCCCCCGGATCATTGCCGAGGCCCTGGACCTCGCCAAGGCACCCACCGCAGCCCCCGTACGCAAAGCCGGCCAGGGCCGGATCCCCACCATGCACAAAATCATGGCCCTGGTGGACACCCAGATCCGCCCAGGGCTGCCGGCAGGAGCCGAGGTGGAATTACAGGATCTCGATGGAAACCAGGTGGTGCTCACCGTCACCGGACTCGATGGGGATGCCCAGCGGGATTTGCTCGGTCGGATGGAGCAATTGCTGAAATCCCAGATCGAACCCAGCTTGGCCGTGCGTCCCGCCTGATCTGATTTTCCCAGGGATGCCCTCCTTGGGCGGCGGAGGTTGGCCTCAGTGGCCGAGGGGCTTCACGCCCAAGGCCCGGTGCCACCACTTGGTCTTCACCACCGGAGGTCGATGGATGGGGTTGTCGCGCACCCGCTGCGCCGCCGCCTCAGGGGTCAGGCCCAAGTGATGGATGGTGGCCAATTCGGCGGTGATGGCTTCATTCCAACCATCCTTGTTGCCCCAATAATGAAGAATGAGGGGCGGCTTCCCCACCGGATTGACCTCTTCCGCCCGGCCATCGGCGGTCAGGGCGGCGCTCATGGCGATCTGTTCCGTCAGGTAGTGCCGACAGCCGGTGGCCAGGATCGCATCCGTGGCCGCCAACGCCCGATCCAACAGCGGCAGATCTCCCTGGCCCACTGCCGTCACGCCGGTGTTCCACATCGGGGTCTGGGGAGTGATGGGCACCCCAGCCCAGGTCCGACCGCCGGTGGCCGCCCACAGGGCCTTGGTCCCGGAGCGATTGCGGGTGGACGGCACGTACTCGAAGCGGTCGAGCAGGACCTTTCCCGCGGCGGCCCGACGGATCAACGGCGTGAGATCACCCCGGGCCACGGTGTCGGTATCCGTATACACCGCCACCGCCGGCATCGGCGCCAGGCTGCCCGCCAGGCGGGCGGTTTCGATCAAGGTCCGCAGGAAATACCCCTCGGGTCCAATCCAGGATTTCACCTGGGAGGCATCCATACCGTGGACCCGGATCGACCCGCCGAACCAGGCAAACCGTTCTGGATGGTCAGTGGCCATGACGATTTCGCAGGGCTTTGGCGCATGGGCCAGCAGGCCCAACAGGCAATAATGGGCCTGCCAATAGCGGAAATCATCACCACCGAAGGTCATCAGCGCGTAACGGGCGAAGGGCACCGGTTCTGACATGGGCGGGAACAGTGGAACACAGGCGACGGGTGCAACTCCCACCCGCCGGGTTGGGTCCTTCCCCTGGGAAGGTCCGCCCCATCCTGCAGGATATGTGTCGTCCCCGATCCCTGTTGCCCCGTCTGCCCGGACTCGGCCTGGTTCTTGCTGCCTGGGTGGCCTACGCACCCGGCGTGACCGCCGCGGAAAAGCCGGCCAAGGAAAAACCCGCCGCGGAAAAGCCGGCCAAGGAAAAACCTGCGAAGGAAAAGCCGGCCACCGACAAGGCCCCTCCGGAAAAGGAAGCGGACCGGGATCTGGTAATCCTCGACAACCAGCAGACCATTGCCGGCCGCCTCGAAGACGACCCAACCTCAGAAAAACACCTCCTGATTCGTACCGCCACCGGCACCCTGCGCCTACGCAAGGAGCGGGTGAAATCCACGGTGATGGGCCTATCTGGCCGGGTTTCCGCCGTGAAGGACACCGATTTCCAAGGTCTGGTGGACCTGGCCCGCTGGTGCCTGGGGGAGAAGCATCCTGCCGAGGCCCTGGCCGCCCTCGACAAGGCGATGCTCCTGGTCCGCGCCGATCCCAGCCTGCTGAAGGACCTGGGGATCGCGGTAATTTACCTCCGCCTGGTGGCCGAGGAACGGGGTTCGGAGGCGGCCCTGCCATTGTTCCGCTGGTACCGCCAGATGGGCGGCACGGATGCCGAGACCCTGCGCCAGCTGGGCGTCTGGGAGGCCATCGCCGGCACCGCGCCGGATACCCGCGCCCCGGCGGTGCCCCTGCCCCCCAGCCCCACGCCCAAGACGAAGTCCGTAAGCAAGGAACCCGAGACATCCACCCGGGAACGCCTCACCGAGGGTCTGGAAACCAAGAGCTGGCAAGCTGAGAACGAGCAGTGGTCCAACCCCATCAGCAGCAAGCTGGTGCCCCTGTCCGCTAAGGACAGCGATAACGACAGCAACAGTGCCAAGCGGACCTTGGAGATCACCTGCGGGGCAGGCGGCAAGGACAAGGCGACCCTGCGGAAGCCGGTCGCCCTCAGCGCTGTCGAGAAGCACATCCTGATCTTCCGCCTGAAGAATTCCGCCGAGATCCCCATCCGGGTCGCGGTGGGGATCAAGACTGGCGACTATGCCTACTTCGAAAGCGAAGCCCAAACGGTGAAATTCGGCGAAGGCTTCAAGGAACTTCGCTTCAACCTGTCGGCCAAGAATTTCAAGAGCAGCGCCAGCAACTGGGCCTACAACGGGTCGGTGGAAAATCTGGATGACGTCAAGGAACTCCAGGTGCTGTTCTACAATCGCGACGCCGAAATCACGGCGTTCATTTCCGGCATGCGCCTGATTGCAGAGGACGATCTATGATTCTCGACACCATCGACCACCTCCACCTCTACCGCGGAGTACATTCCCTGGTGGATCCCGTGGATCGCTGGTTGAAGGAACCGACGAACCTGGCCATCGCCGATGGTAAACATCAGATTGCCGATGGCCTGGCGGTGATCGTCGAGACCGACAATACCCACCCGCCCGAGATCCGCCGCTACGAATCCCACCGGATCCATATCGACATCCAGGTGAACCTGGCCGGTGGCGAGGGCATGGACTGGACCCCGGTGGTGGGACTGCGGGTTGCCGAGGATTTCCAGGAAGGCGGCGATATCGCCTTCTACCACGATCCCACGGAACCGAGTACCCGCCTGCTGGTCCTGCCGGGAATGTTCACGGTGTTCCTCCCCGGGGATGCCCACAAGCCGGTGCTGCACCCGTTCGGCCACACGACCCGCTACCGCAAGTTGGTCTTCAAACTGCGGATTTGATCCGCCGTACCGGAAGGGTCGGTCGCTCCTGGCGACCGCCCTCCCCTCCGTCATTTCAAGGCCATCAACCATGCTTCTTGCCCGCCATGCCCCCTTGGTCCTTGCCGGCGGCCTGATCGCCGTCCTGGCTGGCTGCTTCGGTCCTCGGCTGGTGGATGACCGCTGGCCGGATGGGCGGACCCAGCGCCATGGCCAACTCGTAAGCGGATTGCAACACGGGCACTGGACCTACTGGCATGCCAATGGGGCCCGCCGGGCCGAAGGCGACTGGGCCGAGGACAAGCTGGCGGGGACCTGGACCTGGTGGGATGACGCCGGGAAGCTCCAGCACCGTGGCGGCTATGCCAGCGGGCTGCGCACCGGCACCTGGGAGCATTTCCACCCGGGCGGCACGCTGGCGTCCACGGGGACCTACCTGGACGATCGCCAGCAGGGCCGCTGGCACTACCAGGATCCCCAGGGTGCCACCACCGCCGAGGGCTGGTTCGACCGGGGCGTGCGCCACGGGCTCTGGCGGATCTCCGACAAGACAGGACAGAGCCATGTCGGCCTCTACCTGGCGGGCCGACCCGTGGGCCCCTGGAGCGTCGGCGGAGCCACCGGGGGCGACCATCTGGAATCCCAGGCACTGCCCCCGGGCTGCACCCTGGTCTGGGCCGCGGACCACCGGTCCTGGACCATCACCGGGCCGGATCGAACCATCGTCGTTACCTGGCCAGCCTCTGGGGCAGCGGGATTCCGCATCATGGCCGGGGGCGTCAGCTCCAGCGGCGAACTGATGGCCGGACGCCCCCTGGCGTTACCCTCCATTCCAACCCCTGCGACCAACGCGCCGCCCCTGTCACCGGCACCGGGACAGGCAGCCAACCCAGTGCCGCCCCCCGCACCCCCACCTGCACCGGCAACCATCCCCCCACCCGAATCTGTGGCCATATCACCAGTGCCGGTGCCCCCGGATGTCCTGACCACCAAGGAACGACGGATCGCCGCCACCCTGGTCCAGGCTTATACCCACGGCAAGCAGGCCCTGGTGGATAGCGAATATGCGGTCAATCCTGCGGATGCGTCGGGGGGCGCTGCGGAAAGCAAGGCCCTGGTGGGCAAATCGCTACCCCAGACCCGGTTCCTCACCGCCAGCGGCGCGGTGGTGGACCTGGAGGAGGCCACCCGACCCACGGTTGTCGTCCTGATGCGGGGATTCTCTGGTCAGGTTTGTGTCTATTGCGCGACCCAGACCACCGCCATTGCCGACAACGTCGACCGGTTCACCGCAGCTGGGGCCGATATCCTGGTGGTCTATCCCGGACCCACCGAAGCCGTCCCCGCCTTCGTTGCCGCAATTCAGACCCTGCGCACCGATCCGCCCCCCATGCCCATCGGCCTGGACGTCAGCTTGCTCCTGGTTCGGGGCCTGGGGGTCGAGGACAACCTGGCCCGGCCCACCTCCTTGATCATCCAACCAGGGGGTCGGATCGGCTATGCCTATATTGGCACCTCCAACACCGACCGGCCCAGTGTGGATGCTCTGCTGGAAGCCGTATCACGGTTGAAAACCCAGGGACGTTGACCGATGTCTGATGTGAACGTGACCGTCCTGTCCAAGGACAGCGAAGGCTTGCCAACCGCCAGCGGCTTGCCCCCATCGCCAGTGCCGGACCTCGTCCTGGAAAAGGAGCTGGGACGTGGCGGCATGGGCATCGTCTACCGGGCCCGCCAGACCTACCTGGATCGGGCCGTGGCCCTCAAGCTGCTCCTGACCCCTGGGGGCCCAGGAGCCGAGGAATTCGTCCGCCGCTTCCAGCGGGAAGCCAAGATCCTCGCCACTCTCCACCATCCCCACATCGTCGCCTGCTACCAGGCCGGCCTCACCGCCGCCGGACAGCCCTACCTGGCGATGGAGTTCATCGATGGCCCCAATCTCCAGCAGTGGGTGGCCCAACACGGCGCATTGAGCCCTGAACAGGGGGCGGTGGTGATCCGGGATCTGGCCCTCGCCTTGGACCATGCCCACCAGCAAGGCATCATTCACCGGGATGTAAAACCGGACAACGTCCTCCTGGCGAAGAAATCCCAGCCCCTGCCCGGGGATAGCTTCCCCTGGACCGCCAAACTGGTGGATCTGGGATTGGCCCGGCCGGTCACCGCCGGGGACATGAGCCTGACCCGCCAGGGAACGATCATGGGCACCCCGGCCACCATGGCTCCCGAACAATTTGATGATCCCGAAGGCGTCGATTTCCGCGCCGACATCTATGGCCTCGGGTGCATCCTCCACTACGCCGTCACCGGCATCCCCGCCTACGACGCCACCAGCCTGGCCCAATTGATCAGCCAGAAGCTCCATGATCCGGTACCGGATCCTGGGAAGATCCGCCGGGACCTCCCGGACCCGGTGCGGGCCCTGACCTGCGCTCTCCTGGCCCGGAATCGCCAGGATCGCCCCGCGAGTTATGGTGAATTGATCCAACGCTGCGAAAAGGTGGCCTTGGCCACCGCCGCGGCCCCAACCCACCACCTCGCCCGCTGGTTCGGTGCCGGGGTCGGCGTCCTGGTCCTGGGCAGTGCGGCGTGGTTGTTGTTCCGTCAACCCGTATCCGCAAGTCCACCGCCTCCGGTGCCAACAACGGTCGCTGTGGCACCCCCGACAACGCCCGTGCCTACGCTTGCCGCCACCCCAGGAAAACCCGCCGTACCCCAGGGCCAGCTGGTGTTCGGCCCTGGAAAATCCGTGTGGCTGTTCGACCAGGCCCGACGGCTTTCCGAATGGACAACGGTCGGCAATGGCGTCTGGACCTCCGCTGAGGAACGACCAGACGCCGTGGTGGGCACCCTGGGGCGGACCTGGCGGAAGATCGGGGAGCCCCTGCCCTGGCGGATCACCGCGACCCTCTACTTGGCCAATCAACCCAAACGGCGGAGTGACAAGGCCCAGTTGGGGGTGGTTCTGGCGGATGGTTCCACCGCCGGCCTGACGGTCATCAATCTTGGCGGCATTTTCCACACCCAGGTGAATCTGTATCCAGCGGATGCCCCGGAAGCCCCGTCCCAGACCTTCGGTCCCCACACCATGGAAGCCGCGGAGGCCGTGGAGGTCACTCTGCTGGTTAATGATGAATCCCTGATCGCCTCGGCGGCGGGACCTTTTGATAAGACCATCCTACCCAGTCCCCCTGTGGGGCTGTACCTGGGGGCGATGGGCACCAAGGCTCCGGTGGAGATTGCCGGTCTGCGCCTGCAGACCGCTCTGCCCTGAACGGGCGTAGACCCGAACGACTGAATCCGATGGGTGACAGACGGTTGTTCTGCGATACGTAACAGTCTCACCGTACCAGTGAGTCCCTATGCCAACCATAAATGCCTCTGATCCTATTGGCCCACTTCAACTTCGGGTCATGAACCACCTATGGAGGGTGGAGTTCGGCACCGTCCAAGAGGTGGCCGACGCGGTGAATTCCCAGGGCTCGACTAAACTGGCGTACACGACCTATTTGACCGTAATGCGCAATCTCGCGAAGCGGGGCATGCTGGATCAGCGAAAAACCACGACGAAACGCCACCAGTTCGTGGTCGTGGTGGACGAGGTCTCCTATAAATCCAGCGTCCTGAAAGCCCTGTACCGGGATTACTGCGATAATGATCCCACCATGTTGAAGAAATACCTGGAACTGTGATACCTTCGCTGCGTTGATCACCCCATCCTCTGGTTTCCCCAGGACAATCCCCGGCGAAACTCCCCCATGATTCTGGCGCGTCGTGTCACCCGCTGGTTGATCCTCGTCACGGTCGTACCCGGCCTGGTCGTGGCGATCGTTCTGTTCCTCGTTCAAGCATGGATCATCTACCTGCCCCGCAGTGCCACGATCGAGGAATTGGTGCTGACCCTGCCCCGCCCGGGAAGGATTGTGCCCTACTCCACGGACAGCGGTCAGCTCCACGCGCTCTGGCTGCCACCTGTCCACGGCGATGTACCCCGCACCCTTTGGCTGGTCCAGGGAGGAAACGGCTCACTGGCAACCGATTACGCCTCCCTGGTGGCCGCCCTGCCTGATCCTGGGGCAGGCTACCTGTTCGTCGATTATCCGGGCTATGGCGCCAATCCTGGCCGGCCTGATCCGGCCTCGATCCTGGCTGGCAGCCGGGCGGCGATTGCCGCCGTCAGCGCGACCTGGGGATGGACCCCCGAAGAACGGCAGCGCCGGGTGGCGGTCCTCGGCCATAGCTTGGGGGCGGCGGCGGTCCTCCAGTACGCCGCTGCTGATGGAGCCAGACTGGTGGTCCTGATCGCCCCATTCACTTCGCTAGCAGCGATGGCCCGGCGGGTCGTCGGCTGGCCCCTGCATCTGGTCTTGACCCACCGTTTCGACAACAGCGCCCGCCTGGCTGAACTCACCGCCCGGCCCGCATCTCCGCCGGTGGTGATCATCCACGGCACCGCTGATGCGACCATCCCCTACACCATGGGCCAGGCCCTGGCGGAAGCCCACCCCGGGCAGGTCACCTTGGTGCCGGCCATCGGGGCCAGCCACAATGGGATCCTGGATTCCCACGCCGACCTGATTCGGACGTGGATGGGAGGGTCGACTGGGCCTGAATAGTTAGTGGGCCTTCTGGCCGTAGTACGCTCCGGCGCCGTGTTTGCGCTGGTAATGCTTGTCCAGCAGGTACGCGGGGATCTGGGGCGCCTGGGGATTGAGGATGCGCTGGTGGGTGTGCATCCGGGCCAAGCGTTCCATGACCGTGGCGTGGTAGACGGCCTTTTCCACCGACGCGCCCCAGGCGAAGGGAGCGTGCTGGGCCACCAGGGCTCCCGGGGTGGCGATGGGATCCAGGTTCCGCTGCCGCCAGGTTTCCAAGATCACCGCCCCGGTGTTGGCCTCGTAGGCGCCTGCCACTTCTTCTGCCGTCAACTGGCGGCAGCAGGGCACTTCCGTGGCGAAATAGTCGGCGTGGGTGGTGCCGTGGGGCGGGATGTCCGAGCAGGCCTGGGCGCAGGCCGTGGCGTATTCGCTGTGGGTGTGGACAATGCCGCCGATCTTGGGCCAAGCCCGGTAGAGAGCCAGGTGGGTCGGGGTGTCGCTACTGGGACGCAGGCCCTTGGGGTCCACCGGCTGGCCGTCCGCCAGGCGCACAGCGACGATGGTGTCTGGGGTCAGTTGGGCGTAATCCACACCGCTGGGCTTGATGAGCAGGACGTTTTCCGTCCAGTCCACCGCCGAGGCATTGCCCCAGGTGTAAAGAACCAGGCCGTTGGCGACCAGATCGTGGTTGGCTTGACAGACGCGCTCGCGGAGGGTGGGCATGGGCGGCACCGTATCGGGGCGATTCCGTTGCCAATTGCCTGCCGGCCCGGTGGCCGATCCTCCCGCCCCCATGCCCGACGAATCCGTTCTTGCCGATATCACCCGAGAAACCGCCAAACGGCGGACCTTCGCCATCATCAGCCATCCCGACGCGGGCAAGACCACCCTCACGGAAAAGTTGTTGCTCTACAGCGGCATGCTGCGCACCGCCGGGATGGTGAAGGGGCGCAAGGGGCGGAAGCTGGCCACCTCCGACTGGATGACCATGGAGCAGGAACGCGGCATCTCGATCACCTCGTCGGCGATGCAGTTCCCCTACAAGGGCTACACCATCAACATCCTGGACACCCCCGGTCACCAGGATTTCAGCGAAGACACCTACCGCACCCTGACCGCCGCCGACAGCGCGATCATGGTCCTGGACGCCGCCAAGGGCGTGGAAACCCAGACCCGCAAGTTGTTCGCGGTGTGCAAACTCCGGGGCATCCCGGTGCTGACCTTCATCAACAAGCTGGACCTGCCCGGTCGGGATCCCCTGGAGCTGATGACTGAAGTCGAAGAAGTCCTGGGCATCCAGGCCTGCGCGATGAACTGGCCCATCGGTTCCGGCCGGGATTTCGTCGGCGTCGCCGACCGCCGGACCCGGGACCTGCACCTGTTCACCAAAACCGCCGTGGGCGGCAGCCAGCGGGCGGCCATGACCACCGTGCCCCTGGCAGAGGCGCCGTTGGACGAGGGCCAACGGGCCAAACTGGGGGACGACCTGGAGATGCTGGAAATCGCCGGCAATCCGTTCAGCATCGAGGCGTTCCGTTCTGGCCAGATCACCCCGGTGTTCTTCGGCTCGGCCCTGACCAACTTCGGCATCGAACCGTTCTACGACGCCTTCGTCGAACTCGCCGCCGCCCCCGGGGCAAGACCGGTGACCGTGCTGGGGAGCGCCGCCGAAACGGAGGCCAAACCCCTGGACCCCACGGCGCCGTTCAGCGCCTATGTGTTCAAGATCCAGGCCAACATGGATCCCAAGCACCGGGACAGCCTGGCGTTCATCCGCATCTGTTCCGGCCGCTTTGAACGGGACCAGGTGGTGAAGCATGTCCATCGCGGGGAATTGCAGCGGGAATTACGCCTTTCCCGGCCGGCAACCCTGGTGGCCCGGGACCGCACCACCCTGGACAACGCCTACCCCGGGGACGTGGTGGGCCTGATCAACTCCGGCTTCGCCATCGGCGACACCATCGTCGACAAGAGCGTGTCCCAGAAGGACTGTTTCGAGCACCAGCCCCTGCCCGCCTTCCCCCCGGAATGTTTTGCCCGGGTCGCCCCGGAAGACCTGACCAAGCGCAAAGCGTTCGACAAGGGCATGGTCAGCCTGGCCGCCGAGGGCGCGGTGCAGGTTTTGCGGGCGGCGGACAATCCCACCGCCGATCCGTTCATTGCCGCCGTCGGTCAGTTGCAGTTTGAAGTGCTGGCCTTCCGCATGTCCGACGAATACGGCTGCCCGGTGCGCTTGACCGCCCTGCCCTACCGCTGCTCCGGCTGGTTGGTGGGGGATGCCGCCACCTTTGTCCCGACGCCGGGCAGCCAGCTGGCCATCGACGCCCGGGGCCGCCACGTGGTGCTGTTCCCCAGCGAATGGGACCGCAACTACTGCTTCCGTCAGAACCCAGACCACAGCTTCCGGGAATATGCGTGAAACAGCCGCCGGCGGGCAATGAACTGCTGGCGGTCTCGACCCAGGGGGCGCTGATGGTGGCCCTGTTGGTGGGGGCCGTGCCGGTGCTGTACCACGGCCGGGCCGGGGAATTCCTGGCCGCCCTGCTGCTCGCCAGCTTCATCCTGGTTCTATTGCCCTGGTTCCGGGACCTGTTGCCCCGATCCCTCCGGGGAACCCCTGGAACTCCGTCGGCCCAGCACTGCTACGCCGTGCTGGCGGGCATCGCCACAGTCTTCTGGCTGGCGGTCCTGGGCAGTGCCCTGGCTCTCCTGGACCGTTCGACCCTGGCCCCGGGGCAGGGACAGGTGCTGGCGGTCGCCCTGGGCACCGGGGCCCTGCTGTGGATCATCGACGCCTGGCTGCCCAAGGCCCGGCCCAACACCCCGGGAGGCATCGGCCAGGTCGTGGCCCTGGGCATCCTCGGCTGGTGCTGGCAGGTGCAGCGGACCCCGCCACCGGCAGAGCGCACGGTGGACATCCGCCTGCCCTGGGACCAACCCACCCGGATCCTGGAAGGCGGCCCCAGTCCCCTCCACAACCGCCATTATTTTGTTTCTGCCACCAAAGACGCCATCGAACTGGCCGTGGCGACCACCGGTCCGGGGTCCGCTCCCGGCACCCCCGCCTCTGGTTGGGACGTGCCGGTGATCGCCCCAGCGGACGGCCTGGTGGTGCTGGCCGCGGACGGAGACCCGGATGACGGGATGGGCAGCCACGGCACCTTCGGCAACCAGGTGATCCTCCAGCTCGGCCCAGAGCGGTTCCTCCTGATCGGTCATCTGCGTCAGGGTACCGTGGCGGTGAACATCGGAGATCAGGTGCAATCCGGCCAGGAGCTGGGCCATTGCGGCACCTCCGGCGCGGCGAAAAGCCCCCGGCTGCATCTCCAGGCCATGACCCGAAGCAATCTGCGGGATCCGACTTGCGCCACCCTGCCCCTCCGCTTCGCCTGGGTCAAAGGCGACCCCTTCGCCCGCAAGGGCGCCCTCCTGAGGAACCTGCCATGAGCCGGTGCATCATCACCTACGTGGACGAGGCCAATGGCCTGCCCCTGATCGACCAACCCCTGGTCCAACGCCTGGTGGATGCCGCCCTGGCGGAAGACGACCAGACGTTCTGCCAACTCACCGTGTTGTTGGTTGACGACGCCGGTTCGGCGGAATTGCATGAAGCCCATTTCGACGATTCGGAACCCACCGACGTCATGACCTTCCCCGACGGCAGCGACGATCCCGACAGCGAACGCTGCCACCTGGGGGACTTGGCCGTGGGGGTTGAAGTGGCCCAGCGCCGGGCCAGCGAACGGGGGCGACCCACCGGCGACGAACTGGCCCTCTACATCCTCCATGGGGTGCTGCACCTCCTGGGCTACGACGACGAGCACCCGGAGGACCAGAAGGCCATGTGGGCGGTTCAGGTGCGCCTGCTGGGGGCCGAGGGAATTCCCCTGGAAGCGGAACCGTCGTGACCCGACTGACCGGCAAGCTGGTGGCCATCGATTACGGCAAGGCCCGGATCGGCCTCGCCACCGGGGATCCCCTGGGCATCAGCCAGACGTTGATCGGTCATGTCCCCCGGACCACGGATGCCCAGGCGGCGTTGATCGTCGCCCAGGTCGCCAAACAGCAGGGCGCCGACGGCCTAGTGATCGGCCTGCCCCTCCACGCCAATGGCGATGCCGGGGAAAACGTGGTCTGGGTGCGGAAATTCCTCGCGGAATTAGCGAAAGTCTGCCCCTTGCCGGTGGCCGAAGTGGATGAGCGCTATTCCAGTGGCGAGGCGGATGATCTGCTCCGGGAACGGGGGGAATGGCCGCCCAAACCCGGGCGCCAGGACGCCGCCGCAGCGGCCATCATCCTCCGCCGCTACCTCGCCGGCGAGAGCTGAACGTGCTCACTCCCCTCCAGTGGGCGGTGGGTGGAGTCTGCGCCGTGTTGGTGGGCCTGGCCAAGACCGGCGTGCCCGGCCTGGGCATCCTGGTGGTGCCCCTGATGTTCCATGTGGTGGGCGACCGTCTGTCCGGCCCGGGCACGTTGCTGCCCCTGCTGTGCGCCGCGGATTTGTTCGGGGTGTTCTATTTCAGGCGGCACGCCAAGGCCTGGGATCTCCTCCACCTGTTTCCCTGGGTCGCCGTGGGCATCGGCCTAGGCACGACGGTGCTGACCGTGATGAGCGCCGATTCCCTGCGGATGCTCGTCGGCGGGATCGTCCTGGTGATGGTCGCCGCCCACCTGATCCGCAAAAAAGTGCAGGACGACAAACTCCTCGGCGCGGATCGTACCTGGCGGAAGGCCCTGCTGTTCGGGGTCATCACCGGCTTCGCCACCACCGTCGCCAACGCCGCTGGGCCGGTGATGAATCTCTATCTGCTGTCATCGGACCTGGCCAAGGACCAGTTCATGGGCACCGGGGCCTGGTTCTTCTTCCTGGTGAACCTGTTGAAATTGCCGATCTACGCTTGGCAGGGAATGATCACCGGGGATTCCCTGCTGATCGACCTCATTTTGCTACCGGGAATCCTGGTGGGGGCTTTTGCCGGCAAGCGGATCTATGATCGGCTGCCCCAACGGGCGTTCGAGATCACCGTCCTGACCCTCACGGTGGTCGCCGGGCTCAGTCTGCTCCTGCGGCGCTGACACCCTGGACGGAAACACCCCACGCGCCGTTGACCGGACGGATGGCCCCGCCTAGCGTGCGGTCGTGCATTGCCCTCGTCCTGCCTTAGTCCTGTTAAACATCCTCATACTACCCGTAGCTGGGCTTGCCGGGCTGGGGGCGGTCGAGAATGACCTGAACCTGGACGTCCACGGATTCGTCTCCTTCGGTCATCTACAAACCTGGGGCAACAACTGGCTGGGACCAACCCGGGAGGGCAGCAACGAGTTCTGGGAGACCGGACTGAACACCACGGCCCGACCGATGGATCGACTGCGCCTGGGCGCCCAGCTCTATGCCCGGGATCTCGGCCAATACGACAACGGCAAAGTCCAGCTGGACCTGTTGTATGCCGACTACCGGGTGGCGGATGCCCTGGGCGTCCAGGTCGGCCGGTTCAAGTTACCCGTGGGCCTGTTCAACGAATCCATGGATGTGGATGCCTCCCGGGCGTCGGTGTTCCAAGTGCCCTACGTATACGCCCTGCGGGCCCGGGACCTGTTCGTCTCCACCGATGGGGTGAAAATCTACGGCACGGCGGATGCCTTTGAATATGCGGCCTTCCTTGGCCATAAACGCTACGACCCCGATGGCGGGGTCACCATGAACTTCCGCCAAACCAGCCTACCCCTGGTCATCGACCACCTGGACACCGCCTGGGTGGCGGGGGGCATGCTCCACTGGCACACCCCGGTGCAGGGCCTGGACGCCCGGGTGACCTTTGCCGACATCCACCGCCTTGAATTCACCGGCGGCCTGCCAGGCGGCGGACCGGGCGCAGTCACCACCTTTGGCGACTATTTCTACGGAGTCGCCTCCCTCCTGTACGAAATCGACAGCTTCACCTGGGTGGCGGAATACACCCGCAGTCGGGCCAAGGGTTGGACCGTGTTCAATCCCCCGGTACGGCCTGAAGTTCCCGCCGGCACCAATGCCGAAGGCGGGTACATCAGCACCACTTGGCACGCCCAGCGGTGGCTGGACTTCTACGGTGCCGTGGAGGAGGCGGTGGATGATCCCGCCGACCGCTCCCGGAACAACGTGCTGACCACGGTCTTCGCCGTCTGCACCTACCCCCTGACCAATTGGTCCGTGAAGGCGGAAATCAGGGATAACCACGGCAGCAAGGGCGCCTTCGCCGTGGACAATCCCGACGGGGTGGAGAAACGTTGGCAGGTCCTGGCCCTGAAGACCACGGTGGATTTCTGATGTCTGGTTTCGCCCTCCGGTTGTGGATGGCGATGAGCCTGGCCATCGCGGCGTTCAGCGCCGAGACGGTGGCGGTGCACCCCTTGGTGCCCGAGGATACCCTGACCATTGGTCGTCTACGGGACATGTTCCTGGGTCGGATCACCACTTGGAAGAACGGCACCGCCGTGGTGATCATCCTGGTGGAGGATCCCGCCACCGATGCCCGTCTCCACGCTCTCCTCGGCCGGGACCGGGACCATCTTCTCCGGGGCTGGAAACGCCTGGTGTTTAGCGGCTCTGGGGCCATGCCCCTGTGGGCCGCCAGCCCCCGGGATGCCCTGGAAGCGGTGGCCCGGCATCCCGGGGCCATCGCCCTCCTGGCTGAAGTTCCGAACGGGCAGGGCTGGCGTCGAATCCCCGTTGCAGACGCCCAGGAGTCCACCCCGGTTCCATCGACCCCGGGGAATCCTACCCCCCCGGTGAAGACCCCCGCGCGGGACTCTTCGACGCCCTGAAACGCCATTGGCACACCCTGCGCCCCTGATCCTCCGCTGAGCCCTGCCAAGACCGTACCCGTCGCAGCCCGCGACGGGGGGTGTCGCAGGATCCGACAGGAGCCCCCGTGGCCGTTGCCTCCGCCGCCGCACCTGCGACCCCCTTCGGCACCCGTCTGGATGCCCTGGCCAAGCGCACCGACCTGATCTTTAGCTTAGGCGTCATCGGCATCCTCGCGGTGCTGATCCTGCCCGTGCCTTCTAGTTTGCTGTCGTTCCTGATCGCGGTGAACCTGACTGTCAGCATGGTCGTGCTCCTGGTCTGCATTTACGCCAAGCATCCCCTGGAATTCAGCGCCTTCCCTAGCCTACTCCTAATCACCACCATGCTCCGGCTCGGCCTGAACGTGGCCTCCACCCGGTTGATCCTTCTCACTGGCTCCGGCGGCGCGGTGATCGAAACCTTCGGCAGCTTCGTGGTCGGCGGCAACTTCGTGGTCGGCGTAGTGGTCTTCATTATTCTCCTGATCATCCAGTTGGTGGTCATTACCAAAGGTGCCGGGCGCATCAGCGAAGTCGCCGCCCGGTTCGTCCTCGATGCCATGCCCGGCAAGCAGATGGCCATCGACGCCGATCTGAACGCCGGCCTGATCAGCGAAAAGGACGCCCGGGAACGCCGGGAAAAAATCGCCCAGGAAGCGGAATTCTACGGGGCGATGGACGGTGCCGGCAAGTTCGTCAAAGGCGACGCCATCGCCGGTCTGATCATCACCATCGTCAACATCATCGCCGGCTTCATCATCGGCATGACCATGCTCAACATGTCCGCCGGCCAGGCCCTCAGCCGGTTCACCCTGCTGACCGTGGGCGACGGCCTGGTCAGCCAGATCCCGTCCCTGCTGATCACCATCGGCAGCGGCCTGCTGGTGACCAAGGCCCGGAGCGATCAGACCCTGGGCAGCGAGCTGACCAAAGAGTTGTTCATCAAACCCCGGGCCATCGCCGTGGCCGCAGCCATGACCGGCTTCCTGGGCCTGATCCCGGGGATGCCCTTCATCCCGTTTTTCTTGTTGGCCAGCATCCTGTTCATCATTTCCCGGACCATGGACGGCGTGGAAAAAGAGGTCGCCGAGGCCAAGGTCTCCGCCGCCAAAGCGTCCGAGCCCAAACCCGAGGAGAAACCGGAGGACCTCCTGGGGGGCGACCGCCTGGGGGTGGAAGTCGGCTACCGCCTCATCCCCCTCGTGGACAAGGACCGGGGCGGCACCCTGTTGGACCGGATCACCGCCCTGCGCAAGCAAATCGCCCGGGACAGCGGTCTGCTCGTCCCGCCGATCCGAATCAAGGACAACATCCAGCTCTCCCCCAACACCTACCGCCTGCTGGCAGGAGGGCAGGTCCTGGCCACCGGCGAACTCTACGCGGATCGCCTGCTGGCCATCGACGGCGGGGCCGTCGCCGGGGCCGTCCAGGGCCTGGCCACCAAGGAACCCGCCTTCGGCCTCGACGCGGTGTGGATCGAAACCGGCAAGCGCAGCGAAGCCGAGGGCCTGGGCTACACCGTCACCGACCCCGCGTCGGTGTTCATCACCCACCTGACCCAACTCCTCAAGGCCAACGCCAGCCAGATCCTCAACCGCGAGGACGTGCAGACCATGCTCAACGCCCTCAAGAAAGACGCCCCGGTGCTGGTCAAGGACATCGAAACCAACGCGAAACTGGGGGCCGTGCAGAAGGTCCTGGGCCACCTGTTGGACGAAAAAGTTGCGGTCACCAACCTGGAGAAGATCCTGGAAGCCATCGCCGACGCCCCGGCGGCGGACCCGGCGTTGCTGGCAGAACAGGCCCGGGCCCGGATCGGCCGGGCGGTGGTCGCCCCCCACCTGACCCCGGAAGGCCGGCTGATGGCGGTGATCCTGGAACCCCAGACCGAGGCCCGACTGTCCCAGGCCATGCAGCAGGCCAACCATGGCGGCGGCCTGGCCATCGCTCCGGCGGAAGCCAGCAGCCTCGTCGATCAGTTGGGCAAGACCCTGGCGGACGCCAACGCCCAGGGCCACGAACCGGTGCTGTTGACCACCGGAGCGATCCGCCGCAGCCTGCGCCAAATCACCGCCCGGTTTTTCCCCGACTTGCCGGTGATCAGTTACACCGAGTTGGGGCCCCAAGTACAAGTCGATGTCGTCGGGACGATTGCCTTGAACCGTTGAGGTTGACGGCGATACCTGAAATATAGCGGCGAAATTTCACCGCAGCGAAAAATGTTCTGTCCGAGCGCCGAGCACCAGCTCGGCGCTCGGCTTGATTTTAGCGGTGGAATCAACGTTATTCGTTGCTGGAGGTTTTCGAGCCGGCCTGGAGGCCGGCGCTCCCGGAGTGGAGCATCGCCACTGCGACATGACCACCCAACATTGGCACGCCCAACGCCATATTAGTTCCTCAGAACCCTGCCCCGTCGCAGCCTGCAACGGGGTGTCTCAGAACCAGACAGGAGGCCTTGTGGTCCACGCCCGCACCGATGCTCCTGCCTTGCCCGCGATCACTTCGGAAGTCCAGCCATGATCGTCAAACGCTACACTGGCCGCACGGTCGCTGAAGCCCTGACCAAGGTCCGCACCGATTTGGGATCTGCGGCCCTGATCATCGAGACGAAGACCGTGAAATCCCCCGGGTTATTGGGCTCGACCGTGGGCTATGAAGTGGTCGCCGCCGCCGAAGACGATCTCGGGCCGATTGCCACCCCGGCCAAACCCACCCCAACTTTTTCCCGGGATTCCACCCACGACGAAGCCGATGGCGTCCGGCCCTGGGCCCCGGCGGATTTCACCGATCAGGCGGCTGGCTTGCGGGCCTGGGCGGGCACTCCGGCTCCTGCACCGGCCACGCCAGCCCCGGCCAACGGCCTGGAGGATGAATTGGGAGCGATCCGCCGCCAGCTCGCCCGGCTCAGCCAGGGCCGGGCGGTGGCCAACACCCACCTGGGGGAATCTCTGGCCATGGCCCTGGAGGAATCCGAACTGCCCGCCGAACACCTGGCGGAGCTGGACGACGCCCTGGGCAAAGTTGCCGGTCGCCTGGAACCCAGCCGCAAAGAGGAATTCTGCCGCCGTTTCCTGGCCCGCAGCCTGGCCCAGGTCGCGCCCATCGACTGGGACCACTGCCGCCGCCTGCTGGTGGTGGGGGCCACCGGGGTGGGCAAGACCACCACCATCGCCAAGATCGCTGGCGACCTGGTGCTGAAGAAAAAGCGCAGCGTCGCCCTGCTGACCATCGACACCTACCGGGTCGGGGCCACCGATCAGCTCCAGGCCTACGCCGATCTCCTGGGCGTCCCCCTGGAAGTCGCCACCACCCCGGCCCAGCTGGCCCGCCTGGTGGAACGTTTCTCTGACAAGGACCACGTCCTGGTGGACACCGCCGGGCGCAGCCCCGCAGATACCGCCCGGGTCCACGAACTCACCGGCTTCGCCCGCTGCGTCCCCGGGCTGCAGGTCATGCTCTGCGCCGCCGCCACCAGCGGTCGAGCGGAATTCGCCGCCGTGGTGGAACGCTTCAGCATCCTGCCCCTGGAGCACGTGGGGATCACCAAGCTGGACGAATGCGCCGCCCCGGGCCGCCTCTATGGCTGTCTGCGCCGTCATCGCCTGCCGGTGCGCCTGGCCACCACCGGCCAGGAGGTCCCGGACGACATCGTCCCGGCTTCTCCGGATCTGTTCGCCGGCCGGCTGTTCGAACGGGCCGCGGTGGCCGTGTGAGGACTGGATTCCACCCCATCGGTGCCACGCTGACGGGCATGCCGCGCCGATTGCCCCATGACTGACCAGGCCGCCAAATTGCGCACCGCCGTGGGCGGGCCTGCCCGTCTTTCCGCCATCGCCGTCACCGGGGGCAAGGGTGGGGTCGGCAAAACCTGCCTGGCGGTCAACCTGGCGGTGGCCCTGGCCAAACTCGGCCAGCCCACGGTCCTGGTGGATGGCGACCTGGGGATGGCGAATGCCGACATGCTTCTTGGATTGGCCCCGGAACGGACCTTGGCGGATGTCCTCGCCGGAACTTGTTCCATCAGCGAAGTCCTCCTCCACAGCCCCTTCGGCGTCAGTCTGGTCCCCGCCGCCAGCGGTGTCGACGAACTGACCCGACTGTCCCCAGAGCGGATGGAACGGATGATCAGCCTGCTGGCGGGCCTGGCCCGCCCGGGTACCCCCCTGGTGATCGACACCGCCGCCGGCATCGGGCGGGAGGTCCTGGGCATCCTCAAGGCCGTCCGGGTCACCCTGGTGGTGGTGACCCCGGATCCCACCTCGATGACCGACGCCTACGCCCTGATCAAGGTGATGGAGCAGCAGCACCCCGGTGGCGATCTGCGCCTGGTGATCAACCTCGCGGATGGCGAACACGAAGCCCGCCAGGTGGCCACCCGCCTGCAGACCGTCGCCCGCACCCACTTGAAGCGGGAACTGCCCCTGGCGGGGTGGATCCCCCGGGATCCGGCCCTGGCGGATTCAGTACGCCGACGCAAGCCCTTGGCGGCAGGGGCGACCCTGGGCCCGGCCGCCGCGGCGATCCGCAATTTGGCGGTCCGCCTGCGGGGCGAACCCTGGTAGGCTGGAAACGCGATTGGCGCGCGCCACTCCCGTTTCCAGACGCATCCTGTGGGAAGACCCATCCTGTGGGAAAAAGCGCAGCTGAGTGGCTTCCTTAACGGCGCTATGGGGAGGAAACCCTTCACAACGCCGTCTGACACGCCCGAAAAAGCCGGCCCCGCCCGCCTTGACCCTGCTAGCATGCGGGGAACGGTAGCCGTCATGCATCGGATCCCGCCGACCCTCCTCCTCGTCGCCTTGCTCACCGGGGGCGCCGATCGCGCCCTGGCCGCCACCGCGGCGGAGCGCGACCAGCACTTCACCGCCGTGTCGAGCCTCATCGAACGGAACCAGCGGCCCTCCGCACTCCGGCAGATGACGGTCTTCACCAAGGCCGGCTACCCCGATGTCGAAGCCTACCAGAAGGCCTTGGACTGGTTCTACGCCGAGCGATTCCGGACCAAGATCGCCGATGCCGCCCAGGCTGCGACTCTGGACAAGAAAGCCCAGACCCTCCGCACCTACCTGGATGCCGCCGAAAAGGCCGACACCCTGCCGGAACTGATCAGTGAGCTGCTGAACGGGGCTGGCGATCCGGTGCTGTCCCTGGTTAACGACCTATCGACCCTCATCCATCCCGACCGGCCCAAGCCCCTGGTTCCCCCGGCACCGGAGCGGATTGAGCTGGCCAAGCGCCAGGTCACCGCCTTGATCGAAGCGGCCAGCCGGGGTTGGACCGATGGCTTGGTCAAGGTCAAAGCCTTCGCCGCCAAAGAAAAGACCATCAACGACATGCCCGAGGACGATCCCAAGGGGCAGGCCCTGCTCCAAGAGGCCATCCAGCTCCGGCTCAAGGCGGTGAAGCGGGTTTACAAAGCCCACCTGATCCTCCGGGAAGTCCTCACCCGGGGTAAAGAATTCAACCTGGATTCCGACGCTTCGTCGGCATTCCTGGGGAAATGGCTGGAAGCCAACGCCAAGATCCTCGCCGACTGGGACTACAACTTTGGTGATTACCACCCCCTGTTGAAGCTGGAGATCAACACGCTCCTCCTCGAAAGCGCCCGCCAGAAGACCAAGGGCATCAAGCCCGAGGAAATCGAGGGCGAGATGCAAAAGATCGTCGACCTGGACTCCCGGCACTTCCCCTCGGCCTCCCGGGAAGCGGTGATCGATATCCAGATCGACACCTGGAACGCCCTGCTGCGCTACCGCTATGAGCTCGGCACCCCAGGCGATCTGGCGACGGCAGCCAAGTACTGGGAAACCTTCAAGGAGCGCAACCGCAGCGGCGATCTGCGTCTGGATAGCCCCAGCTACAACCGGGCCTCCGCCCTGGGTAAAATTTACATCATGGCCGCCCGGGTCCTCCAGGCCAAGGGTGATAGCGGAGCCGCCACCACCTTGTTCGGGGCAGTAGCCAGCGCGAAACGCAATCCCGTCGCCGAAAGTGCCCAGCCCTGGCTGGCCGGTTCCACCAGCGGCCTCAGTGGCGGCGGCTGGGGCGAACCGGTGAAACCCCAGGATCCCACCCAGGCCCTGGGCATAGCCCGCTCCCTGCTGAAGGAGGCGGACAACACGGCCAACGAAAAATTACGGAGAAGCCAGACCATCCTCGCCGCCACCATGCTCCGTTCCGGGATTCTCGGCCTGGAATCCGTCACCCCGGAACAGTTCGTCGAAATCGCCCCCGATCTCTACAATACCTACGCGGTGACCCTCAGCAAAATGGACCTGCGCTTCCACGCCGCCCTGGTGGCCAATGAAGGCATGTCCCAGATCGCTTCCCGCCTGGCGGTGGATCCCAAGGTCAATCCCTGGCGCACCGGCACGAGTTGGAACACCGCCGGCAAGGGCGTGCAGCGCCTGGCCAAGAACACCGTCAATTTGGTGAGCGGACTCCAGACGCGGACCAAAGGTGCCCAAGGGCTCTACGACACCACCATCGAACTGGTCCGCAAGGTCGCCCCGGAAAGCGCCGGCGAAGACCTGGAGCTGAACCAGATCCTCGTCCGTTTGGACACCGGGGATTTGGACGGTGCCTTCGAGTCGATGAATGCCTACGAGAAGAAATACCCCGACTCCTGGATCAAAATCTTCAGCCTGGCCTCGGGGGCCCGGATGAAGAAATACGACCAGTTCAAGGAACGGGGTGACAAGGATAGCATGAAACGGCTCTCCGAGGAAATGGTCAAAGCCGCCGAAGCGATCACCATCCGGGTCGATGCCGAACTGGCCAAGCCCGGGCTGACCGACGAGAAGAAACGAGACCTGCGCCGGGCCCAATCCACGGCGGAATCCAGCCGGATCAGCCTATTGCTGGCGGACGAACGCTACGCCGACGTCCAGGCCAAGCTCAATGCCGACTACTGGAAAGCACCCCCCGCCGACGAAGCCCTGCGGGCGCGGATGCTCCGGGCCATGTGCCAGGCGATCCAACGCCAGGAATTTGCCCGGATCAAGAACGACACGGCCAAAAACGATGCGGCAGCCCTGGTCGCCCTGTGGCCTAGCTTTGAAACCGCCTACGAAACCTACCGCCGGGTCCTGCCCAGCATCAAGGATCCCGACGAACAGGCCCGGACCACCAAGGCCGGGAAGTACCTGGGGGCCTTGTTCCAGTGGGTCTCCTCCGCCGGCGACACCTTCCAGCAAGCCAAGAATGCCTCCCCCGCTTGGCCCGGGATCATCAATACCGCGAAGCGGGCCATGGCCGACCTGATCGAACCAACCCTGACCGACAAGGACCCGAAAAAGAACATCTATAGCATCGCCCAAACGCTCTGGAACATCGGGGAACATGCTCGGGCCGTACGCCTATACGAAATGTACCAGACCCTCTCTGAGCGGTCCGGCGAGGTGCTCGCTTTCACGAAAAATCCGGGAGACGTGCTCAATGCGGTGGAAACTGCTGTGGGTAGCCGGCCGGAACTCAAGACTACCTGGGCGAATCTCCGGGATCTCCTGGAGGACAAGCCCGGCCTCGCCGACCTGATCCGCCAGGGAACTCCGGAAGAAGATTGGGGCGAGAAGCGCATCAACTACGCCGAGGCCGTGAAAAAAATGAAGGAGTTCCGGACCAAGGCTGAAGGATTGCGCAGCACCTTGGGCAACGAAGCCTGGACCAAGGCGGACAAGGCAATGAAGGCTCTGGAAAATCAGATATCCGGTGTCCTCCTGGATCTCACCGTGCGCACCAATTTGGCGGCGGGCTACCGCGAATTGGGCCAGAAGGACAAAGCCCGGGCCCTGTACGACGTCCTGTACGCCTACAACCCGAACAACGGGACCTTCTCCAGCGCCTACGTCGAGATCGTCCTCGACAACGTCCGTGAAGGCAAAGCGGCCAAGGCGGACATCGACAAGGCTCTGGTCATTGCCAAGAACACCCGCAACGAGGCTGGCAACGATCTCGACCTTGAGTGGCAGGCCACCATCCAGGTCTACGAACTGGCCCTGGCCAAGGGCGATGCCGCGTACGTCAACTCCGATCTGAAATATAAAGCGGATAACTTCAGCGATCCAAGCCAGTTCCTGATCGCTCCGGCCATCCGGGGCGATGCCCTGCAAAAAGGCGACGACCCGCGCTATCGCCGGGCCCGCAATGCCCTGGCCGGAGAACTGGCCAAGCGGTACCTGGCGGTCCATGAAGCCGCCGGCATCACCGTAAAGCCCAACTTCCGGATCGATGAGTTGGCCCAGGCCAATGGCCAACCACTCCTGGTCTTCACCGAGATCAAGTCGCCCCCCTGTGAACTTCAGACCGTGACCAATGTGGACGATGTGGAACTGCAGGTGTTGGTGGAGGTGGGCAAGAAGGCCACCAGAGCCCCCGGCGAAACCGCACCATCCACGCCTGCCCCGGCGCCCACTGAAGGAGCCAAGCCGTGATTCCCGCTCTTCGCCGGACTGCCCTGTATGCGACGGTCCTGATGGCCTCGGCCATCGTTCCCGCCTGGACCGCTGAACCCGCGCCTGCCGTGGTCAGGCGGGTCGAGGTCGGGGCCAAGATGGACGACAAGGCCAATGCCAAGAATGCTTTTTCCAGTGCCTTCGTGCTCAACGAAAGCCTGGACGGTATCGAGTTCCTGGTGGATGACCCCAAGGGCACGAACAAGCTGTCGTTCAAACGCGGCACCTATGCCGTGGAATACGACCTGACCAAGGACATTGACCTCCTTACCGGCATCAATGCCCGGGATGCGGGCAACTGGGAGAAATCCGCGGCGGCCTTGGCCAAGGCGGTCACCGCCAATCGCCTGAATGTTCTCAGCAGCGAATGGGCCCTGCGCTATGGCGCTGAGTCCCTGATGCGGGCGGGCAAGCTTGATGAGGCCCTGGCCACCGTGGCCCAGTTGGAAAAAACCGCCCCCCGGAGCCTGCTGCTGGTGGAAACCCTGGTGGTCAAAGGCCAGGTCCTCCAGGCCAAGGGCGACATCCCCGGGGCGACCAAGGTCTACGCTGATCTGGTGGCCCGGGCCAAGGATTTCGGGAATACCGCCCGGGTTCGGGGTTTGCGGGGTCAGGCCACCCTCCATACGGCGGCCAAGCAGCCCGTGGAAGCGGCCAAACTCCTCGCCAGCCTGCTGGCGACACTGGATGCGGCGAAGGATGGCAATGATTATGCCGACACCGCCCTTGAATTATTGAACGCCCAGATCGCCGCCGGCCAAAGCGGTGCCGCCCTGGCCACCGCCAGTACCATTGCCTACCAAATGTCGGAACCTTCAGACTTGGCCCAGGTCCAGCTCTTGTGGGCCAAGCTGCTGAGCGACCAGAGCGCCACCGCCAGCCAATTGGAGGCCTTTGACCATGCTGCCATGGCGGCGGGGGTGAAGAACGTGCCCCAAGCCACCTACTCGGCCGCCGTGAACCTGGCCAGGAGCCTGTCCGAAAAACTGCAGAAGGACGCCAGCCTGTCGGCCCAGGACAAGCTTGAGCTCCGCAAATCCGCGGAGGCCCTGTGAGCCCCCTGTCCCCCACCTGGTCCTCCCGGAATCGCCCGATGCGCCTCCACTCCCTCGTCCTTCTCCTCCTTGCCGGCGGCTCCTTGGCTGCCGCCGATGGTGATGCCCCCCTCCGGGACCGGGTGACCTTCCGCAATGCCCCGCCCATTGAGGCCGCCGAGGTGATCAGCGAAGGCAGCGAGGAAATCGTCTACAAGCTCACCCCCGAGGGGAATCCCTCTCGCAAGCCAGCACGCAATGTCATTGGCGTGGAATATGTGGGCATGAAGCAGGTGGGCGATTGGAAGTCCGCCACCGAAGCCTTGACCGCCGGGCAGTTCACAACGGCTGCTGCCAGCTATGCCAAGGTCGCCGCCGGACCCCGGGAATGGGAAAAGGTCTATGGCGCCATCGCCCAGGGGGATGCCCTGGAACAGGCGGGCAAATATGCGGAAGCCGCCAAGTCCTTCAATGTGGTAGTGGCCAAATACAAGGATCACCGCCTGTGGCTGGACGCTGCCTACCGGGAAGGCATGGCCCTAGCCATGGCCAAGGACGCCACCGGAGCGGAAGCCGTGGCTGCCAAGCTCAGCGATCAGGCCAAAGGCAAGATCGGTCCGCCGGCAGAATCCCGGGCGGCGGCGATCCGCACCGCCGTTTTGTATGGAAAAGGCGACCTGACCAAGGTCATCGAACAGGCCCGGAGGGTAAATCTGCGGCCCCAGTCGGAACCAGACGCCTGGTTCCATTTCAACTTCTGGTTGGCTGACGCCTATCGCAAAGGCCAGAAGCCGAAGGAAGCCGCTCGGATCGCCGAAACGATGCTGGCCAGCCTGGATGAGTATCCGGTCCGCAAGGCCCAGGCCATTGCCCTGAAGGGACTCTCCCTGGTGGAATCCGATCCCCAGGCCGCGTTGATCGAACTACTGAAACTGGATGTGCTGCCCTTTGGCAGTGAAACCCAAAAATGTGAGGCCCGCTACCAGGCTGGGGTGATCCTCAATGCTGAAGCCGGCCGCCTGGCTGCTGCGCCGGACACCGCCAAGGACGAGGTCAAGAAGGCCTTCGTGAAGGAACTGAACGTCACCTCCCGCCTGGTCCTGACCGCCGCCGCCGCCAGCCCGGTGGCCTGCCCGGCAAAGGACAAGGCCGCAGAACTGGTCAAAAAGCTGCCCCCGGAATAAGCCTAAATCCGGCGATGAATTCACGCGGAGACGCGGAGATGCGGAGAAGGCAAGAGGTTGGACTAGAAATCGACGTTCACCAGGAGGGTGATCCGTAGATGACATTGGTTAAGCGCGAAAGAACGGTGTTCTCCGCGCCTCCGCGCCTCCGCGTGAAAAATCCAATGCGGCATTTAGGATAAGTCCTCGGCGCTGTTCACCAACGAAGAAACCCTGGGAAATCCCAGGGTTTCTTCGTTGGCTTGGATTTGCCGCCGCCCCGCCGGTCACTCGACGATTTCGACGATCACCGGAGTGCGGTCGGGATGGCAGATCGTCTGGTACAATTCTTCAGCCTGTTCGTTCACCAGGCGGATGCAGCCGTTGGAGGCCTTGACCCCCATTTTGGCATCGGTGCCGGTATAGCCGTGGATGCCAATACCGTCCTGACCCAGCTCTTTGCCATTGAACGGCAGCCAGATGGGGCCGAGGAGATGTTCCGGCTCGCCATAGCGGATCACCTTGTGGGTCGCCGGGTGGGTCCAGTCGGGATGCCAGACCCGGTTGGTCAGATGGGTGGTGCCGATGGGGGTCGGAGACTGGACTGCGCCGTGGCTGCACACATAGCGCCGGACGAACATCCCGCCCATGCTTAGATCCAGGGTGAAATCACCTTTATCGATGTGGATCAGCGACCCGCGTTTTACCGGATCGGTCTGTCCGGTCATCCGCAGGACCTTGAATGATTCCCCCACCTTGATGTGGCTGTCATTGATGTCCCGGGCCCGGAAGCGGTTGATCAGCTCGCGGCTAATCCCGTACTTGCGACCGATCGCCTCGGGACTTTCCCCGGATGCGACGGCATGGACCGCAAACTGGCTATCCGCAGGGAATGGCTGCTTGGAAAAAAACAGGGTATCGCCCAAGGGCTTCAGTCGCTCATTGATGAGCTGGTCCTCCCGCTCCCGACAGCCCGGCTTGTTATAGAGCGCACGCAGGGCCTTGGTGTACAGCCGGCTGAGTTCCGGGGCGGCGGCACTGGTGGCCGGGGTGGGACCCGCTGCAGCCCAGGCCGCGTCGGCCTGCTGCAGCAACGCCAAAACCTCGGGGGGGATGGTGGGTGCCGGCGGGGCCGGCGGAGCCAAGGGCGCGGCCGGCGGGGTCGCCAAGGGCGAGACCTCCTGGGCCTCGTCGGCGCCCCCAGCGGGCAAACGGTGACGGTAGAGAAACCAGCCGCCCGCAGCGAGGACGACCAGGACAAGCAGCAGGGCGAATGCCTTCATGGGCGGCACGATGGCGGGCGCACCCGGGGCGCAACGGGGCGCCCGGCGCTGGCAAGCGCCGCAGCACGTTTCCCGCGCCGGGGTGGTTTGCACGCTGGGACCCGACGCTTACCGTGCCGCCCTGGAGTCCACGCATGTCCGAATCGCCGGTGTCCCCCGAGCTTGCCGCGCTGGCGCGCCAGGTCGCCCAGCTTGAGGCGGAACGCGAGCAGCTCCGCCGGTCCCTCGTCCAGCAGCTCAACGCCACCAACAAAGTGACGCGCCGCCTGTTGACCCTGGACCAGGAGCATTTCGCCGGACGTCATCAGACTGCGGATGACGTGGTGAATCCGGCCCAGGATCTCCAGGTGGCCGAACAGATCGTCGACGCCCTGGCCCAGGAACTGGTGGTCGCCGAACGGTCCCGCCGCCAGTCCGAGGCGGCCCTGACCCACCACCTTGAAGAGCACAGCACCCAGCGGATCGCCAATGGGGTCCTGGATGAATTGACCGCCAAGGACCAGGAACTGACCAATTTCCGCCGCCAGGCCCTGACTGATCAAGAAGCCGCCGCCGCTGAGATCCGGCAAGTCCGTCAGGACGCCCATGACCAGCTGGTCCGGGCCCGGGACGAACTGAACCAGCTGCGGGCCCACCTCGCCGCCGCCGAGGAAACCATTGGCCAGGAGCGGGAATTACGCCGCTGTGACCAAGCCGAGGCCTTGAGTCTGATCGCTGAAATCGTCAGCCTGGCTGGCGCCGACCGTCTGCTGCGGGATCACGACGAGGCGACGATCCCCCTGGGCCTGCTGGAGGATTCCCTCCGCCAACGCCAGACCGTCGACCTCGGGACGGTGGTCTCTGCCGCCGAATCCGTGCTCTCCGTCTGGGCCCGCCTGGCATCGGCCCGTTCCACGGTCTCCCAACAAGTCCTGTCCCAAGACGGCCAAAGCATCTCCCGGGAAGTGGTTGAAGCCAAAATCCTGATCCAGACCGCCCGGGCCGAGGCCGAAACCGAGCGCAAACTGCGCCAGGAAGCCGCCACGGCCGAAGCTGTCCGGGCTGCCCATCAACAGGTCCGGGAGGCCGATCTGGCCGCCGCCCGGGATGCTGCCCGGGACGAGATCCGTCAGGAATTCACCGGACTGCTGCAGACGGCCCGGGCCGCCGTACGCTCGGCCCGGGAACAAACCCTGGCAAAGACCCAGGCCGGCTGAAATGGCAACCCTGGTTCCCTGCCACCTCAGCCATGTCGTCATCGACGAGGATGCGGATCAGCAGACGATCTACGTCAGCGAACGCAGCGGGCGCCGGCGCTTCCCCATCGCCATCGGCCAGATGGAGGCCCTGGCCATCGATCGGGCGGTGAAAGGCCAGGAATTTCCCCGTCCCCTGACCCACGACCTGCTGGTGGGGATCATTGAAGCCCAACAGGGTCACCTGGCAGAGGTGCGGATCACCGACGTCCGGGATGGCACCTTCTTCGCCGAACTGGTCCTCGCCAGGGCTGATGGTGGAGCCTGCACCGTGGATTGCCGACCCTCCGACGCCCTGGCGGTGATGGTCCGCCGTCCAGGCACGCCCCTGCTGGTTGCCGAACACGTTCTTGAGGAAGCGGCGGGTTGATGCTTCGAATCCATCCGCTCCTGTTCCTCGGGGGCTTGGCGGTCAGCAGCCTGACTGCCGCCGAAGGCTACCGTTTCCCCACCGGGAAACCCATCCTGTACCGCTACGACCTGGATCAGGAGGTGGCGATGTCCACCGCCGGGGACCACCTCCAATTCACGTCCCGGATCAGCTGGATCATGTCGTTGGAAGGTCTGGCCCAGGAAGCCACTGCTGGGGGCCTGACGCCGGTGCGCCTGGCCATCCAGGCGGTGACAGCCCAGCACCAGGCCCCCGGATTGACCCGCTTCTACGACAGCGCAACCAACACTGATTCCCGGGGTACGGATCCCCTCCTCAGCGGCCTGCAGGCCCTGGTGGGAGCGACCCTCACCTTGTACCTGGACCCTACCACTGGCCGGATTCCCCGGGTGACCGGCGGGGAACGGATCGCCGCCGCCTTCGCCAGGCTGCATCCCAATCCGGCGGATCCCGGTGCTCCGTCGCCCCTGGCCAGCGCCGCCCGGACGGTCTACCAGGACGACGCGCTGGCCCGCCTGTGGACCGGGATCCTGCTGCTGCCCAGCCCGGACCGGCAGGCCGTGCCGGCAGGGGCACCCTTGACGGGATTTCTCGTCCGTTCGTGGCAGGGCACCACCTGGACCGGGGCGTTGGATCCCGCCAAGCAGCAGCTCACCTTGGACCTGCCCCCCATGGCGGTAACTGGCCAGATCGAAAACTGCACCGCCCAGGGTTCCCTCACCCTGGCGGATGGTGTACCCGCCCAGGGCCAAGGCACCCTGGGCTACTCCCTGGCCCTGATCGCGATGACCCAACCGGTGAACCAACAACATCGACTGACCTGGCGCCTGCAACGGCAGCCATGAGTGGGGTCCCCATCCTCTGGCAGAAACGCTGCCGGCCCCCGGGGAAGATGCTCGCCTTCGCTACCCTGCTGGGAGTCCTGCTGGGAGCCGGTTCCGTCCTGCTGGTCCACGCCCTGATGACCGAACCGGATTGGCTGGTGGCGGGATTCTGGGGCGGCGCCCTAGGGGTGGCGGTGGTGGGCTGGGTCGCTGCCGGCAGCAGCCTGCGCCTGACCGCCGAAGGGTCGTTGATCTATGCCCTGCGGGGCGCGGATTGCGCAGTGATCGACGCCCGCCAGGTGGTCCGGGTCGTCCCGGTGGATACTGGCGTATTAGTTGGCGCTGGCCTGGTCTGCCCGCCCACGGCGGTCACCCTCCTCAGCCGGAAAGGCTTCAGCCACCATGACATGGACCAGTGGCAGCAACACCTGGGAGTGACCGTGGTCGCGGAATTCCTGCGTCCCGATGATTGCGCGGCATTGCAGAACGCATTGCAACGGATCCATCATCCGCTTGTGACACCGTCCTGACAGCGTTACGGTCTGCGGCGGAGTATGCCATGAGCGCCGCCCAACCCACAATCGCCGTCCCGACGCCCCCCCAAGGCTACGCCTGCCCCCTCGCGGTGCTGAATTGGGTGCGGGAAATCGCCGCCCTGGCCCAGCCGGCGGAGGTCCGCTGGCTGGACGGTTCGTACCTGGAATACGCCACCCTGCTCCAGCTCGCCCAGGCCCAGGGAGTGATCCAGCCCCTGGATCAGAGCCGCTGGCCCGGCTCGTACTACAGCCGGTCCCATCCCTCGGACGTCGCCCGGATCGAGGAGCGGACGGTGATCTGCACCCCCACCGCCGACGAGGCGGGGCCGACCAACCACTGGGCGGATCCCGCCGAGATGAAAACGCGACTAATGGGCTACATCGCCGGCGCCTTCGCCGGCAAAACGATGTACGTCGTGCCCTACCTGATGGGCCCGCCGGGATCCCGCCTGGCCAAGGTGGGAATTGAGCTGACGGACTCCATCTACGTGGCGATCTCCATGCGGGTGATGACCCGGATGGGCCGGGTGGCCCTGGACCAGTTGGGCAGCTCCCTGGAATTCAACCGCGGGCTGCACGCCACCCTGGGCTGCGACCTGGAACGGCGGTGGATCGCCCATTTCCCCCAGGAAAACCTGATCCTCAGCACCGGCTCCAACTACGGCGGCAACGTCCTGCTGGGGAAGAAATGCCTGGCCCTGCGCATCGGTTCCTGGCTGGGCCACCGCCAGGGCTGGCTGGCCGAACACATGCTGATTCTGAAAGTGGAATCCCCCACCGGCGAGGTGAACTTCGTCGCCGCCGCCTTCCCCAGCGCCTGCGGCAAAACCAATTTCGCGATGCTGATCCCGCCCAAGGCCTACCAGGGCTGGAAGGTCACCACCATCGGCGACGACATCGCCTGGATGCGCATCGGCGCCGACGGCCGGTTGTACGCGATCAATCCAGAGAACGGTTATTTCGGCGTCGCCCCCGGGACCAGCCATGCCAGCAACCCCAACGCCATGGCCACCCTGGCCCGGGACACCATCTTCACCAACGTCGGCCTGAGTGCCGACGGCGCGGTGTGGTGGGAGGGCCTGGACGGGCCGATCCCGGAAAACCTGAAAGACTGGAAGGGCAATCCCTGGAAGCCGGGATCCCCGGAAAAATGCGCGCATCCCAACAGCCGCTTCGCCTCGCCGATGATCAACAACCCGGCCCTGGCGGCGGAGGTTAATGATCCCAACGGCGTCCCCATCAGCGCGATCATCTTCGGTGGCCGACGGGCCACCACCTACCCCCTAGTGATCCAGGCCTTCAACTGGACCCATGGCGTCTACCTGGGGGCGACCCTGGGCAGCGAAACCACCGCCGCCGCCGCCGGTACCCTGGGCCAGGTGCGCCGGGACCCGATGGCCATGCTGCCGTTCTGCGGCTACCACATGGGGGACTACTTGAACCACTGGCTGCACATCGGCCGCAAGCTCAGCCACCCGCCCCGGATCTTCCACGTGAACTGGTTCCGCAAGGGCACCGACGGCAAATTCCTGTGGCCCGGCTTCGGCGACAACATGCGGGTCCTGGAATGGATCTGCGCCCGCACCCACGGCCACGGCCTGGGGGAGGAAACCCCGTTGGGCTGGATGCCCGCCGAAGGCGCCCTGCGCACCGACGGTCTGGCCCCGGCGGACATCGCCAACCTGGCCAAGATCCAAGCCATCGACAAGGCGGAGTGGGACCGGGAACTGGAACTGCAAAGCGAACTGTTCCAGCACCTCGGGGACCGGATGCCCAAGCCGCTGATCTATGAGCGGGAATTGCTGAAGGCCCGCCTGGGCTGACCGTCGCGACAACAGGAACCTTGGATCCTGGAAAACGCAAGTGGAGCGCACCTGCTGCGTTGCTTCAAACCGCGCATGCCGCTGCCATGCCGCGGCTTGAAGCGCCTTGCATCTGCGCACCACTCGCGTTTCCAGACGCACCTTTTGGGTGAACAACTGTCGAGGTAAAAAAGTTGAAAAATACAGCCGGGATTCTGCAAAAGGCCAACTCAACTGCGTTATTAAGCAGATCGCTCAAGACATGCTTCACGAGTCCAGCATTCGCAAAGAACAACCACCGACCGTGCGGGTCCAGGGCCGGCGAGGCCCTGGCAGGAAGTAACCGAACAGCGCCCCGCGAACAACCATCCCCCGAGGGCGCCTACGCGAGCGCGGAGACGGGGCTTGATGGCGCCCAGCGCAACTCTGCGGCGTAGCCGGGATCGCACTGGGGCGCACGCCCCGCTGGCCTCAGACGCCCATGTACAAGCGGCTGGCGAAACGGTTGTCCAGTTCCGGGATGGTCTGCACTTGGTCGGCCACCCGGTTGATATCGTAGATGACTCGCCGCCAATAAACCGCGTCGCCGCTAAACACGGCATAGCAGGCCCGGGGATCCCGGTCCCGGGGCTGCCCCACGGAACCGATGTTGATCAAGTATTTGTGGTGGTCGTTCACCGCAAAGCCATCCATCAATTCCTGGGCCGGCAGGAAACAGCGATCGGTGGTGAACACCCCGGGGCGGTGGGTGTGGCCGACAAAGCAGAGCTTGGAAAAACCTGCGAAAATCTGGTCCATCTTGTCAGGATCGTTGCCGTCCCACAGGTCGCTTTCCAGGACGTATTCCATCACCGGGTCCCGAGGGCTGCCATGGACCAGGAGGACATCGCCGAATTCATGGCGGACGGGCAGATCCTCCAGCAGGCGCCACAGGGCCTTCCGCCGGGCTGGGGGCTCGATGGCCTGGAACGTGCTCCGGGTCCAGTCGATGGCTTGGCGGGCGGGGACATGGAACCCCAGGGCGCCATGGAGCACGGCATGTTCGTGATTGCCCATCAGGATGAGCTTACAGCGCTCGGCCACCAACTCGAAGCATTCCACAGGATTGGGACCGTAACCGACCACATCTCCGAGGCAGATCACCTTGTCCACATTGCCCAGGCTGGCGATGTCGGTGAAGACCGCCTCCAGGGCCGGCAGGTTGCCATGGATGTCAGAGATGAAGGCGATCATGGTCCTCCCTTGCCGGCCCGGGTCAGGTCGATGACAAAATCGTCCGCCACCGCCGCTACCACCGATTTCGGTTCTGCGCTGGTGAAGACGCCGATGTGGAGCGTCGGTCCCCTTCCGAAGGTCGCAACCACGCTCTGACGCAGGGCCGTGTCTGCAGAAGCAACGACGTATCGACCCCGTTCCATCTCGATTTTTGGGATCCGCCCAGGGCCCAGGATCGTCCACTGGCCCAGGACACCATCGGTCATCATCCGCCAGACGATGTTGCCATCCGGCTTAACCCCGACCTGAATGGCGTTTTTGTGTTCTGGATCCGCCAGCTCAAGTCCGGTCACCGCTCCCTGGGAACGCTCCACCACCACCTGGGCGAAAATCAGCCTGTCCCCGGGGATAGGTCGCCAGACCACGCTCAACTGCCCGGCGTCGGCGCTCTGGGTTCCCCTGATGGTCAGTTTCCCGGCCTTGGCCTGGAAGGCGATGCCGGTGCCGGCAGCACTGACACGATACCCCAAACCCACCGCATCGGCGTCGGGCCAATCGAAACTTTCAAGGATTTCATCGTTGTTCTCGGCGGCGAATTCCCGGGCCAGGCGAGCGACATAATCCTTGGGCGCCCCCGGGGCGTCCTTGAGCTTGCCCCACCATTTCTTGGCCTGGATCTGATCCCGGCGCTCGGCCGCCAGATGGACGCGCACCGCCAAGCCCCAACCATCCGCCTGGCCCAACTGGTCCAGGAGGGGATCCAGATCGGCGATCCGGCCAGCCAGAAGAAGTCCGTAGATCCGCCAACGCAACGCCTCGATCCCGGGTTGGGCGGCAAGGGCACGGATCACCTCGTCACTGCCACCGGTCCGCAGCACCTGGGCATAGGTCGCCAGTTCCAACTGTCGGGCGGCCCGGCCGGGAATGGCCGGCGGAGTGATGGGTTTCTGCCGTTCCAGATCGATGGCGGCATTGTGTTCGGTGATCCAGGGACCGAGTTCCCCGGGCAGACCCGCAGGATCCACCGGTTGCCGATCGGCCCAGGCAAGGGCGGCGGCGGCAAGGGGCGATCTGACCTTCTGCCAATGGCCCTTGGCTGACTTGGAATCCCCCAGGCGCCAGCGGGCCAGACCCAGGTCGTATTGGACCTGATCTGCCAGTTCCGGCAGCAAAAGGCCGCTGGCCAAGGATTTTTCCAGGGCCTCGACGGCCTCCCGGGGGGCTCCCCCAGTGCGCGCCAAAAGGGCGATCCCCAGACTGGCCTGGGCCGCCGCCAGAACCGCTGGAGAGGATTTGCCATCTTCGACAACGGCCTTGGCGATCCGGGCGACATCGTCGAATTCACCCCGAACCAGGCTGCAGCGAAGCAGTCCCGCCGCGGATTCACCATCCCGGTGCAGTTCCCAACCTTTGCGGTAGCAGTCCGCGGCGGTACGCAGGTCCCCCCCACGTTCCGCCAAATTCGCCTGGAAGCGGTTGGCCTGGAACGCGCTTGGCTGTCGGACCAACCACTCCGCGACCAGGGCCTTCATCCCCGCCGTATCCTTGGCCGCGGTGAACTGGCGGGCCTGGATTTCGTAGCCGCCGGTCCAATTGGGATCCATCGCCAAGCCGGCTTTGGCGGCGACGATGGCGGTGGATCGATCACCGGCGGTCTCTGCCATCTGGGCGATCTGAGCGATCACCTCCACAGGCGCTTTCCGGGTCAAGGCTTGGGTGCCCAGTTCCAGACCCACCGCCTGGATCTCCTGGGGCGTGCTGGGGGCGTATTCACCGCCTTGTGCCGGGGGCGGGACGGCGGGCTTGGCGGACTGTTCCTGGACAAAGCGCAGGGTCCGCTGGAAATCCAACCAATCCCCGGAGGTCAAGGCCTGGTTCCCCCGTTCCCGGACCGATTCAGCCAGGGATCGGTGCAGCGTGATGCGGACGATGAGGTCCTTGTCCACCACCGTGGACGGGCGGCCAATCCGGGCGAAACGCACCGCGCCATTGGCCAGGCGTTCCACCACCGCCCCCTCCAACGTTCCTCCGGAGGTGAGGTACAAGACATCGTAATTGGTGGCCGTCAGGGGTACCCGTTCCGCTGTTTCTTCGGCTCCCATCACGGCGACAGATCCGACAACGACTAAAACCAACGCCGACAGCGGCAGGGTGCGATGGATCATCCCAAATAACGCAGTTGAGCTGGTCATATCCAGGATCCCCGCTGGTTTTTCAGTCTTTTGTCTCGATAAAATTTTATCCAAAACGTGCGTCTGGAAACGCAAGTGGTGCGCCGATGCAAGGCGCTTCAAGCCGCTGCATGGCAGCGCCATGCGAGGTTTGAAGCAACGCAGCAGGTGCGCTCCAATTGCGTTTTCCAGGATCATGGCTCAATGACCGATCAGCGGCAGAAGGGGTGGTTCCGGGGTCAAGACCGGGGGCGGCGGCGGCAAGGGGATCGAGGTTCCCCGGCGTTGCCCCACCATCCGCTGGACGAAGGGATCCCCGGGGACTTGGGCCGCTAGGGCCGGAACCAGGGGATCTGTGGCGACGTTCCCGGGCAGGGTGGCGCCAAGGGCGCCGGCCCCAGATGCCTTGGTCACCCCCGATAGGTCGGATCCACCCCAAAGCACCATCCCCAGGATCCCCACCCCGGTGACAACGAATAGGCTGGCAATGATCTGCTGTGTGGTCATTGGCCCACCCGTTTGCTGCTGCCCAGTCCCCGGGCCGGGGGTGCGATGGTACTGGCGGCCCCAGGGACCATGGTCCCGGCGGTGATCGCTTCGGGAATCAGGCGCCATTCCGGCCGGGCCTG
>CANIXE010000001.1 GCA_947470885.1 Planctomycetota bacterium | reverse complement strand
TGCGGCATTTAGGTTGAAATCAAGCGCTCAATGGAAAACCCCGTTGAAATTTGCAGGTGTGGACGACCGGACTGGCGCCGCAAAGAGAGATCCGTCATGGACATCCAGCGTTCCATTGCGGCGCCCTGATCTCCCCCGGGGGATGGGCCTGCCTGCAGTGGCAAAAAGTGGAGCGTTCACATCATTTATTCTCGCCCCACCGCCCCGTCGCCGATCCCAGGACCGCCCATGTCGTCCCCCGTTCTTGTCCCCGTCCTGGTCATGCTGGTCTTGGGGTCCGCCGCCACGGGTGCTGATGCCCTGATCAAGCCGGGGGGTACCTTGGCCAATGGCAAGCCGGTGGCGGGCAAGCCGGTGACGGCGAAGATCCTCAAGCTCCAGGCCATGGACTTGCTGGAACGGGGCAAGGTGGCCGTCGACCAGGCCCGGGCCGGGAAGATGGTGGAACGCCAGGCCATCGTCCAGGCCGCGGTGGATTTCGAGTTGGCCCGGCGGCTGTTGGTGGCGGATCCGGACCCAGACTTGGCGCAAATAGTCCAGGAAAACCTGTTCTGGACCAAGAAACAGTTCACGGCCCTGGCGATCCAGGCCTACACCGCCGCCATCGCCCCGTTCCCCGCCTCCTTCCCCAAGGTGACGCTGACGAAAAACAAGAAAGGCGTTGGGAAATCCGAAGGCAAATCCGTCGAGGGTAAGGACGGCAAGCAGAATGTGCCCAAGGACCCCGCCGAAAAACCGGCAGCTGGCCCGGCGGATAATCCCCTGGTGGATCCCTGGACCCGCCGGTTGCGTCAGGCGATCCGCTCGGCCCTGACGGCCCGGAAAACCGTAACGATGGGCGTGGATCCCGCATTCATTCCACCCAAACTCCAGGAACTGACGGAAGATGGAGTGATGACGGTGAAATTTCTCACCGGCGATCCGGAAACCCGGGAATGGTGTGAATTGTCCCCGGGGGACCAGGCGGGGTTGGCCCTGGCCTGCTGCCGGGAGAATACCCCAGATCAGCATGCCTTGGTGGCTTATTTCCTGGTGAAAGCCGAAGACTTGGCGGGCGCCCGCTATCAGTTGTTCATGGCCCGGGAAAAAGCCGCCGAAGTGGAGCGCGCCCTGGGCATCAACGGTCGCTGATCCCGCTCCAGACGCATTGCTTTCATGCAACGGCGGGCAAGGCTCGCGCCATGCCCGCCCAGCCTAACCAGTCCCTCGCCGATGGGATCCTCCTCCTCGGTCTCTTGTGCTCCACCGGTCGCCTGGGAACCCTGGACGCCGCCCGTACCCTGGGCTGGGAGCCAACCCGGGCCAATCGCCTGCTGGGGACCCTCCGGGACATCGGTCTGGCAGAACAGGATTCCTCCCGTCAGTATCTCCCCGGACCGGGCATCCACGTTTTGGCCGCCCAGTGCCTGCAGGGTTCGGGTCTGTTGGCCATCGCCATGCCGATCCTCCGCGAGGTCGAGCGGCCGGGCCTGGGCCTGGCCATTGGCGTCCTCTGGCGGGGGGATGTCTGTTACCTGCTCCATGCCGAACCCGGCGAGACTCTGGATGCCGGCCTGCGGGATTACACCCCGTATCCCGCCAATAAATCCAGTATTGGTCTGATCCTAGAGGCCCACCTGGAACCGGCGAATCCGGTGAATTCCGCCGCGGTGCGCTCCAAGGCCCGGAAATTGGGATATGCCGTCAATCCGGATTCGGAGGCGGTCCACCGGTCGGTGGCGGTGCCCATCTTCGGTGGCAAAGGCCTGCCACCCATCGCCGGCTTGGCCTTCATCGGCAACCTGGAGGAACACCGCCCCGCCGATCTGGCGGAACGGCTGCAGGTCGTGGCCCAGCAGATCACCGACGCCCGCATCCTGGCCCATCGTCGAACCTGAGCAAAAACCGATCGCTAACCGCGGAAAGGTCCTGATCCATCCTGCCGCGCGGTGGGCCAGGGATCCCGGTTCTGGAAGATTCCCGGACATGAGATTCCAGGTTTAGACGCAGATGGACGGATACCGCTGCGAGGGTTACTCCAGAGGTTCCAGGGTAGGGTGTCAGGACTGTTCCAGGGAACCTCGGGGTCAAGCTGGTACGATCCCGTGGACGAAATCGGCGCCAGGTCAACTGCCTGCGAAATCACGAAAAAAATCCGCAAATTGACAAAAAAAGACCCCTGGCCTGCGCCAGGGGTCCACATCCGCACATCCATTTGGCGGAAAGGGGGGGATTCGAACCCCCGAGTGCCTTTCGACACTAGCGGTTTTCGAAACCGCCGCATTCGGCCGCTCTGCCACCTTTCCCCACGATTGGGGGTTGGGAGGATAACAAGACGATGGAGAGCGCAACTGTTGTCCCGTTTGCGTGCCGGTGAAGGCATGTAGCATCCCGGCGTCTTGGTCACGGAGGCGTGGCAGAGTGGTCGATAGCACTGGTTTTGAAAACCAGCGAGCCAGCGATGGTTCCGGGGGTTCGAATCCCTCCGCCTCCGCCAATTGGAATTGTTGGACAAACTCGCGGTACCACCCGGTACCGCGAGTTTGTCCTTTTCTGTTCCAGGTCTCCTGATTCGCCCCCGGTGTCGTGGTTGCCCTGTGATGACCGCGGACTTGTCTGGGCTGGTCGTGGATGGGTCGTCCTTGATGCCCTGCCCCCAGACTTTCGGGTGGGTATGTCGACGTCTTGCATCTCCATCAGCCGCCGATGCCCTACTGACGTCGATTATGTGGGCAGCGAAAATTGACTGTATTCGGAGAACCTCCCATTGTTCGACCGAGCGTTGTCCACCAGGGTGTCGCCAGGGGAACGATACTGGTGCACCTGGAGATGTTCTACAGCCAGGTATGTCGGCATAGGCCATCGAGTCATCAACCTGGAAAACGCAGCAGGTGCGCACCACGTGCGTTTCCAGACCCACCATTTGGGTGAAACAACCGTCGAGGCAAAGACTTAACAAATACAGCGGAGATTCTGCAAATGGCCAAATCAACTGCCTTATTGAGGATCAATCTCTGGGGACTTCGAAGTCACCTTGTGGGCCCAGGAAGCCGTGGCGGTGTTCAGGTGGCAACCAAGTGTAATTCTGCGACGGAGCCGCGAAACGGCGCAAATGCCACCCGGGGCTTTTTCTCCAATCGGCGTGATACGTGATTGCTGTCAGGCGACCCGATTCCAAGGCTTCGTTCAGCGCCTGATACCGCCAGTCAACGCATTCCGGGGAATAATCCGAAGGATGGCATCGGGGCCTGGCCGCCATGGGGTTTGTGTCACATGGGCATCTCCGCATGCTTTCCATTATGCAGAGCATCACCCTAATCCGTCACGGCTACCAGATTTCCTGGGACCAACAGCTCAAAGTCAGGGGCAGTCCGGCCTACCAACGTCTGGATCCTGCTTTGGCGGAGATTGGTGTTCAGCAAGCGGAGTTGACAGCAGTTCAAGTCAAAGCCTCCGGGGGAGCGATTCAGGTGGTTTCCTCACCGTTCCGACGTTGCCTGGAAACTGCCGACCGCATCGCTGCCGCCTGCGATTGTCCGGTGGTTCCAGATTGGCGGGTGGGGGAGGTGCTCCTTTCCCAGGTCTTGGGCAGTCCATTCAGTCCGAATGGGTCCATGGATCCGGAATGGGAATCGCGGCGGGAGGGGGCTGGAAAGCCTGCCCATCCCGAATCTGATGTAACCCTTGCCCAGCGGATCGCCAAGATGGTGGCGGAATGGAAGGCGTTGAAGCCTTTCCCCCAGCGCCTGGTGGTTGTCTCCCATGAAATAATCCTGAAGGAGTTGTTCAATGCGATGACCGGAAAGACGGTGGTGGTGGATTGGCATCCTTGTGGAATGACGACCTTGGTCCGTGATAAGCCAATGGATCGCCATTGGCGTCTCCAGGGTTTGATGGCTGGTTGGAAACATCTTGGGGCAGCCGACCGGGTTGAGCCGACCACCGAGATCAAGCAGTCCTATCACCCGCTGGATAGCCGTTCATGATTGGGAAATGAGGCGGAAATATGCATCCAGCTCAAGATTTCTTTCCCGAAGCGGGTGGTGCGTGTGGCCAGACATGGGGTCAACTTCCAGGCACGATCAGGTGCAGGGCGCCGCGATGGAAGGCTGGAGGTCCATGACGGAGCACTCTTTGCGGCGTCAGTCCGATCGTCCGGTCGTCCACCAGCAGTGAGTCTTTCGGAAATTCCCGCTGAACATTTGGCTTCAATGACGACCGGACGACCGGACATTTTCATTGAGGTCCTCTGCGATCAGGGGCGTGTTCTGAACAGCGCTTTCCCTGGCATATGGGTTCAGGTTTAAATCGGGTGAATTCCCATGAAAACCAGACGTCATGAGCATTCTTGAGCCGCAATTTTGTGGCAACGTTGACCAGATTATTGTCACGGTTTGGTCAAGCCGGCATGGGACATTGTTGGTTTCGGAGGTGATGTGCCATGCAGGTGTGATGTCGAACGAGAATCGCAGAGCCAATCATCGCCTATGATGTTTGGGATCGACAAAAGGAATATTTACGATTGTCATGTTATCGGAGTGTTGTTAGAAAGTGTGCCATGAGCAAATCCCAATTTTCCCTCGCCATCGCTGCCAAGAAGTCGGAACTGAAGATTTCGACCGCTGCCTTGGCCAAAACCATCGGCGTCGGCGCCCAGGCTTTGGCCGATGTCATGGCCGGTCGGCGTGTTCCCAATGCAGCGACGTTGGCCAAATACGCCACGTTCCTTGGCCTGGATCTGGAGCAGGTCAAAGCGTTGGTGGGGAAGGCAGATGCTCCCGCTAAAAAGGGTCGTAAGGCCAAGGCAGGGAAATCCGCCAAGTCGGAGAAATCGCCCAAGGCCGCCAAAGCGGTCCAGGCTCCCAAAGTCGCGAAGCCAGCCAAGGCGGCTAAAGCTCCCAAGCGGGCCAAGGAAGTGGACCTCGCCTCGGTTTCTCTGGGTGATCTGGTGGGGGTCTTCGCGGATGACCTCGCCGTTGCGGTCCACCAGGCCTCGGACGACAAGCGCAAGGTCATTGCGATGATCCTGGATGCGTGAAATTCCGTTAGTCCCTGTGGGATAATGGCTTTTCTGCCCTGATCCATTTTGGATCAGGGCTTTTTTTTGTGGTGTTGCCGGCATCCATGGTGCGGATACCGAACTATTCTCCGCAGGGGACCTCAATGAAAATGTCCGGTCGTCCGGTCGTCATTGAAGCCAAATGTTCAGCGGGAATATCCGAAAGACTCACTGCTGGTGGACGACCGGACGACCGGACGACCAGACTGGCGCCGCAAAGAGTGCTCCGTCATGGACATTCAGCGTTCCATTGCGGCGCCCTGTTATTCTCCGGGGGAACCTCCTTGGTGTCTGGGATTATCTGGCACCATGGAGCCATGCCCGCTGATATCGCCCATGATCCCCTTCCCCTGGCAACGAAAGTAGCGGACCAGCTGAAGGTCCGACCAGCACAGGTGCTGGCAACGATTGCTCTTCTTGATGATGGGGCGACCGTGCCGTTCATCGCCCGCTATCGCAAGGAAGTGACGGGTGGTTTGGATGAGGTGGCCATTGCCGCCATCGCGGATGGCATGGCCAGTCTGCGGGAATTGGAGAAACGACGGATTGCGATCCTCCAATCCCTGGAAGAACGCGGGCTTCTGACCCCATCCCTGGCTGGTGCCATTGCCAAGGCCAGACAGTTGGCGGAACTGGAGGATCTTTACCTTCCCCACCGCCCGAAACGTCGCACCCGGGCCCAGCAGGCTCGGGAACGCGGACTCGCGCCGCTGGCGGCGTCCCTGTTGGAGGGGGGGCGATTCCCGGACCCATCGGGTTTCATCACGGGGGAGGTGCTACATGCAGATGCGGCATTGGCCGGAGCCAGGGACATCATCGCCGAGACGGTGAGTGAGGATGCCCCCACCCGGGGAGAAATGCGCCAATTATTCAGTCGTCAGGCCCGCCTGGTGTCCACGGTGGCCCGTGGCCGGAAGGACGATGAGGCGGCGGCAAAATTCCGGGATTGGTTTGCCTGGAGTGAAGAGTTGGCCCGCTGCCCCTCCCATCGTCTGCTGGCAATGCTCCGGGGGAGGGAGTCCGGGGTGCTGTCACTTTCGGCCCTACCGCCCGAAGAGCTGGCCTTGAACATCCTCCGCCAGCGGTGGCTGCGTCCGGACCGTCATCAGGGTCGGGTTCGGGAACAGATCGATCTGGCCCTGGTGGATGGTTGGCAGCGCCTGTTGGCGCCAGCCCTGGAGAACGAAGTCCTCCACGGGGCGAAGGAACGGGCGGATGCCGAGGCCATCGCGGTGTTTGCTGAAAATCTCCGAGGATTGTTGCTTGCCGCGCCATTTGGCCGGCGGCCGGTGCTGGCGGTGGATCCGGGATTGCGCACTGGCGGCAAGACAGTGGTCTTGGACGACCAGGGTGGGCTGCTGGCCAGCACCACGATCTTCCCCCACGAATCTCGACGCCAAGACGAAGCGGCTCGGACCATTCGTGGCCTGGTCGCCAGCCACAAACCCGCGGCGGTGGCGGTGGGCAATGGCACGGCGGGACGGGAAACCGCCGATTTCCTGGAATCCTTGCAACTGGGCATCCCGGTGGTCCTGGTATCTGAATCCGGGGCTTCCATCTATTCCGCCAGCGTTTCGGCCCGGAGTGAATTTCCTGATCTGGACCTGACGGTGCGTGGGGCGATTTCCATCGGGCGGCGCTTGCAGGATCCATTGGCCGAACTGGTGAAGCTTGACCCCAAATCCATCGGAGTCGGTCAGTACCAGCATGACGTCGACCAGCGCTTGCTCCGGGAAGGCCTGGAACGGGTGGTGGCCAGTTGCGTCAATGGAGTGGGGGTCGAGTTGTCCACGGCCAGCGAGGAATTGTTGGGTCAGGTGTCTGGCCTCGGGCCGGCCCTGGCCAAATCCATCGTTGCCTATCGCCGAGAACACGGGGGCTTCCGGGACCGCCGGGAATTGCTCCAGGTTCCCCGTCTGGGGGCAAAGGCCTTTGAACAGTGCGCAGGTTTCCTGCGTCTGCGGGAGGGTCGTGAACCCCTGGATGCCAGCGCTGTGCATCCCGAGCGATATGCCCTGGTCCGACGGATGGCCGGGGAACTCCAGGTTGAAGTTGGTGAGCTGATGCGCCGGCCCGAACTGCACCGTGGAATTGAACTGAAACGCTGGTGTGATGCCGAGGTGGGTGAGCCGACCCTGCGGGATATCCTCGCCGAACTGGCCAAGCCAGGTCGGGATCCCCGTCCCCTGTTCAGCGTCTTCCGCTTTGCGGAGGTCCACCATCCAGAGGACCTCGTTCCCGGGATGATCCTTCCGGGGATTGTCACCAATGTCACCCGGTTCGGTGCCTTTGTCGATGTCGGGGTTAAGCAGGATGGTCTGATCCATATCTCTGAAATGTCGGATCGGTTCATCGCCGATCCCAACGAAGTGGTTTCGGTCCGTCAGCAACTCCAGGTTCGGGTGCTCACGGTGGATCTCATCCGCAAGCGCATCGCTCTCAGCCTGAAGGGACTGGGTGGTGGTTGAAGTGATGCCAAGGGAATCGTGACCTCCCGGAATCGGCAAGTACTCATTTAGGGTCAACGGTAAGCTGATTTCGATAGTGAATGGGATCGCGGATTCGTGCCCTGCTGGGGTGCGCGAATCCAGGGGATCATCACGGACTTTTCAAGAGTCGCACTGACCCGTGCTTTGACCGATGGCACAGGGGATTGTCCGCCTGCACGAACGGTTCTCCAGAACCACTGCCATCTGCAGGACACATTTTTCACCATCAGGCCTTCTCTCTGGTTAGAGTGGGTCGCGGAACGTGCTCGGACATCGTTCGCTCGACGTCCAGGGCCTGGAATCGACTTCGCTAAGAGATTTTCGGCGCTTTTTTCGTTCAAAACAACGCTCCATCCAAGGATTACGCCATGAAGATTCTTCTCACTGTTTCCCTGTTCATTCTGGGGATTGCCTTGTTGCTGATCGGGGCGAATGCCACGGAATCCATACCCAACGCCTTTTCACGGCTGTTCACCGGCCAGTACACCGATCGCACGGTGTGGCTGATCGTCGGAGGCAGTGTGCTCTCCGTGATCGGTCTGGTTGGCTTTATTCGCCTTCGTCAGGGATGATGGACTCCAGCCTCACCGACCGGATCCCGCATCGGTTTTACCATCATTCCCCGAAAGGAACCATCATGCTACAATGGGCCATTGTTTTCTTTGTCATCGCCATCGTTGCCGCAATTTTCGGCTTCAGCGGAATTGCCCAGGACATGGCTTACATCGGTAAGATTCTGGCCGTGATCGGCATCATCCTGGCCGTGTTGTCGTACATCTTCCATCGTCGTTCTTCACGGGACTGAGGTGCCCATGTGCCCGTCTCCACCGCGAATACTCCTGTGAAAGTGCTCCCATGACCCCGATCTCCCCTGTCCAGTCGATCCTCCAGTCTGCCGTTTTCACCATGATTATGCTTGGAGCAGCCGGTGTTTCCGCGCCCGCTGCGACCGCCACCTGGACCGCCGCTGGTGGAACCGTCAATTTCAGTGATGCCGGGAATTGGGACGCCTTCCCGACGCCGGATTGCATCATGGTCTTTCCTGCTGGTTCGCCGTTCGCATCAAAAAGCGCACCGGTCAATGATCTGATCGGGCTGACCATCGATCAGCTCAACATCTATGAATCCTACACCATTTCCGGGAATGCCGTCACGTGCAAGAACCTCAATGATCAAGGCGCAGGCATCGTTCATGTCCTTCTGCCGATCAGCACGGCAGGTTCTGCGGTCCTGACCATCACTGTGGCCTCGGCCACGGGGACCTTGAATCTTTCAGGGCGTCTCACCGGGGCTGGACCGATCACCTATGGTGGCGTCGGAATCAAACGATTGAACGGCACGGTCAACAACACGGTGAGCGGTCTTACGAGTGTCGCTCTTGGTACCTTGGTCCTCGATAGTTCGGCGGCGGAATCCATCGCCGGTCCCCTGTGGATCGACTCTGGCGCCATCGTCCAGGTGAAAGCCCCACCAGAGATCAAGGATTCCGTGGTGGTGACCGTCCAGGGCACCCTGGATTTATCTGCGGCCACCGGGATGGATGGCCTAGTCAGCGAAACCATCGGTGGTTTGGCGGGCACAAATAGTTCCGCCAGGGTCCAACTCGGAGTAAACAGCCTCGGTTGCGCCGGGCAGTCAGTGCCTACCGGTTACGCGGGCGGTTTTTCAGGAACGGGAGGTCTGCGCCAATCCATCCAGGGGACGGAAATCCTCAGTGGGCTATCGTATCCTTATACGGGGGTCACCACCTTGGCTGGTGGGGAGATCCATATCTGGGGAATTCTCATGGATTCCCCAGTGACGGTCACCGCCGGCACCCTGGTCTTGGCCAATGAATGCACGGTTGGCGCCGTGCATGTTAGCGGTTCGACCAGCCGGCTGTCCTGCGATGAGACGATGACCGCAATGACCATGCATGGGTCCACCCCGGAGCTGACGTTGGGCAGTGGCAGTTTTTACCACGTGGTTACGAAATCCCCCACCCGGTATGCGACCATTTCGGCCGCTTCGGTAACCCTCAATGGGGCTGGTCTGAGTGTCGATACTTCGTCTTATTCACCGACGCCTGGATCGGTGATGACGATCATCCACAACACCGGAGCCGGGCCGGTGAGCGGGACGTTTCTGGGACTCGCGGAGGGGTCGACGGTCGTGTCGGTAACCAATCCCGGGACCACCTTCATGCTGAGTTATGTCGGTGGCACAGGTCACGATGTGACGTTGACTGGATTGCAGATCGCCAGTGATGCTTCTGGCCCGGTGATCTCGATGGTCACGTCAAGTTTCCTGACCAGCAGTTCGGCTTTGATCACCTGGAATACAGACGAAGGCAGCACCAGCAGTGTCGAATACGGTGCTTCGCTGGGCTATGGCAGCATGACTCCGGCGAATCCGACCTTGGATACCAGCCACAGCGTGACATTGAGCGGTTTGCAGGGCGGCACCGTTTACCATTTCCGGGTGATCAGCCGGGATGCGGCAGGGAATCTTTCGACCAGCGATGACGCGGCTTTCACCACCACGGGAGACAGCATTCCCCCGGTCATTACCGGGATTTTCAGCACCTCCGCCACCGGAAGCTCCATTGTCGTGGCCTGGATCACGGATGAAGCCAGCGACAGTCAGGTGGAGTATGGCCAGACCAGTTTCTACGGCAGTTCCACGTTGCTGGATAGCAGCCAGGTCACCTCCCACCAGGTGGTGGTCACGGGTCTGGCGGCGGAAACTACCTATCATTTCCGGGTCATCAGCCGGGATGCGATGGAGAATCTGGCGACCAGTGTTGACGGTACGTTCACCACAACGACCGGTGGTCCGGTGGTGACTCCTTCGAATCCGGACTCAGACGATCATGGCACCTGCGGTGCCGGTGGGGCGATGGCCCTGTTGGCGTTCTTTGGCCTGGGACTGATGCGCTCGGTCCAGCGGCGACGTCCAGCAAAGGGCTGAGTCTGGGGGGCGCCTTCCCCACGTGGATCAAGATGAAATAGAGATCCCCACGTTCTTGGAACGTGGGGATCTCTGTTTCGGGGGCTGGCCGGGGTTCAGTTCCCCAATTCCTTCCGCTTGGCGATGAGCAGGTCCACCACCGACGGATCGGCGAGGGTGGAGGTATCGCCGAGATTGTCGGTCTCCTGGGCGGCAATCTTGCGCAGGATCCGGCGCATGATCTTCCCAGAGCGGGTCTTGGGCAGGCCTGGGGTGATCAGGATCTTGTCTGGGGTGGCGATTGGCCCGATGTGGTGGCGGACCTCGGCGATGAGGGCCTTGAGTAGTTCCGGGGTCTCGCTGTGACCGGTCTTGAGGATGACGTAGGCGAAGATGCCGCTGCCCTTGATCTCGTGGGGGAAGCCGCAGACCGCGGCCTCGGCCACGGCGGGGTGGGCCACCAGGGCACTTTCGACCTCGGCGGTGCCCATCCGGTGGCCGCTGACATTGATGACGTCATCGACCCGGCCAGTGATCCAGTAGTAGCCGTCCTCGTCCCGGCGGCAGCCATCGCCGGTGAAATAATGGCCGGGGAACGGCTTGAAATAGGTTTCCAGGTAGCGTTGGTGATCGCCGTAGATGGTCCGGGCGATGCTGGGCCAGCCGGTTTTGAAGACCAGGACGCCGCTGATGCCGTTGCCCTGGAGTTCCACACCTTTTTCATCGAGGATCGCGGGGACGACACCGAAGAAGGGCAGGGTGGCGCTGCCGGGTTTCATCGGGGTCACACCGGGCAGAGGAGTCAGCATGTGGCCACCGGTTTCGGTCTGCCAGAAGGTATCGACGATGGCGCAGCGGCTTTCGCCGACGACTTCGAAGTACCAGCGCCAGGCCTCAGGATTGATGGGCTCACCCACGCTGCCCAGGATTCTTAGGCTGCTACGGTCGTATTTCTTCACGAGTTCGTCGCCGTCCCGCATGATTGCCCGGATCGCGGTGGGGGCGGTGTAGAACTGGGTGATCTTGTGGCGCTGGACCATGTCCCAATAACGCCCGGAGTCGGGGTACGTGGGGATGCCTTCGAACATGAAGGTGGTGCCGCCGTTGGCCAGGGGCCCGTAGACCACGTAGCTGTGGCCGGTGACCCAGCCCACGTCGGCCATGCAGGCGAAGATGTCGCCATCCCGGTAGTCGAAGACGTACTTCTGGGTCATCGCCGCGAACAGCAGGTAACCGGCAGTGGTGTGGGCGATGCCCTTGGGTTTCCCGGTGGAACCGCTGGTGTAGAGCAGGAAGAGGATGTCCTCGCTGTCCACCGGTACGGCCGGGCAGTAAGGCCGGCGGCTGGCGACGGCCTCGTGCCACCAGATGTCCCGGCCGGTGCGCATGGTCACGGGGCCACCAGTGCGTTTGTGGACGATCACCGTGTGGACGTTGGGGCAGTGGGCCAGGGCCTCGTCGGCGGTCTTCTTCAGGGGGACGATCTTGCTGCCCCGGAGGCCCTCGTCGGCGGTGATTAGCACCCGGCAATCGCTGTCGAGGATACGATCGCGCACGGATTCGGCGCTGAAGCCACCGAAGATCACGCTGTGGATCACCCCCAGGCGGGCGCAGGCGAGCATCGCGATGGCCGCTTCCGGGACCATCGGCATGTAGATCGCCACCCGATCAGCCTTGTGCACGCCCCGGGCCTTGAGGACGTTGGCAAGACGGCAGACCTCCCGGTGGAGTTGGCGGTAGGTCAGGGTGCGTACATCCCCGGGCTTGTCGCCTTCCCAGATGATCGCGGCCTGGTCGCCCCGGGTCGCCAGGTGACGGTCGAGGCAATTTTCACTGACATTGAGTTGGCCGCCGAGGAACCAGGCGTGGTAGCCGTCGGCGAAATCCACGTCCTGGACCTGGAAGAACGGGCGCTGCCATTGGAGGAAGCGCTTGGCCATGTCGCTCCAGAAGGCGTCAGGTTGATCGACGGAGCGCCGGTACAGCGCCTCGTATTCCGCCATGCCGGCAATATGGGCGCCCTGCCGGACGCGCTCGATGACAGGATATAGGGGGGCGAGTTCAGACATGGTGGCGCGGTTTATCGTCGGCAACCTAGCCCACAAGAAGGAGCATCACGGTTTGTCCGGCGTTCCACCGACAGGCTGTGCAGGGACTCTGTGAAACGAAGAAACCCCGGCCTAGGCCGGGGTTTCTTCGTTGTGGGGTCCACGACGGGGCTCGAACCCGCGACATCCAGAACCACAATCTGGCGCTCTAACCAACTGAGCTACGCGGACCAGGCAAATGCGAGGGCGGGAATTTAGGAAGACCGACGGGGCGGTCAAGCCCCATCGCGGGGTTTTATGCCCAGGTGATGCTGGATTTCACTCTCGATCTTGTCGGCAGCCGCCAGATCCGGGCTGTTGAGAAGAACCAGGCGTTGGAGATGCCCGTAGGATTCGACGCCTTCCAGGGTGCCAATTTGGATCGCCAGGCCGTTGGCCTGGCTGCGCACGGTGGTGCCGTCGGCAAGGATCTGCGCCGACTCATCCAGGCGGATCTCCACCCGCACCGGGGTGTCCGGGGGCAATTCCCCAGCCCCGGTGACGAATATGCCCTTCAAGGCCACGTCCCGGGTTACCCCGGTGAGGATCCCGCCGGCATGTTCGATCCGCACCGGCAAAGCGGTGGGAATCCGGGTGAAACGACGATTTTCGGCAGCCATGGGCGAACCTTTAGCCGACCGCGGCCAGGGCCTTGGCGTAGTTGGGTTCGTTGGCGACTTCCGCCACGAGTTCCTGATGCTTGATCTTGCCATCAGGACCGATGACCACCACCGCCCGGGCCAGCAGGCCGTTGATCGGCCCGTCGGTGATCGTCAAGCCATAGCGTTGGCCGAAACCGGCATCGCGGAAATCGCTGGCAGGGACGACTTTGTCCAGGCCTTCAGCGCCACAGAAGCGCTTCAGGGCGAAGGGCAGATCCTTCGAGGCGCAGATCACCACGGTGTTGGCCAGGCCCGAAGCCTTGGCATTGAACTGGCGCACGCTGGTGGCGCAGGTCGGGGTGTCGACGCTGGGGAAGATGTTGAGAATGACCGTCTTGCCGGCGTAGTCCGCCAGGGTCGTCTCACTGAGATCCGTCTTGACCAGGCGGAACGCCGGGGCGGCGGCGCCGACGGCGGGCAGGTCGCCGCTGGTGTTGATGGGGTTGCCCTTGAGGGTGATCTTGGCCATGGGAGGTCCTGTTTTCTGCGGTGGTTCAGGGGATCAGGGACGGACCCAGACGCCGGCGATGGGCGCCACAGGAACGTTGGTGACGGCGGGGAGGGTGATGGCCACCCGGTCCTCGCAGAGGGCGCCGAGGACAGCGAAGCCGGCGGCCTCGCGCATCGTCGAGGGGATGCCCAGCTCGTCACTGGGGGTCACCGGAACGCCGGCGGCGGTGGCGATCTCCGCCACCAGGGTCTTGTTGGCCACGGAACCACCAGCAAGGACCAGGCGGTCGCAGGAGAAGCCTTCGTGGACCGCCGACTTGGCGATGGTCCGGGCGATGGCGGCGCAGGCGGTGCGGGCCAGGGTGTCGCCCCCCAGGCGGCTGCGGTGGTGGGCAATCCACCCAGCCAGTTCATCGCCGGTACCCAGGCTGCGCCGGGAACGGGCCTGGCGCACCAGGCGGGCTTCCAGGTCCCGGAGGGCGGTGGGATCGGTGGCGCCCTTGGCGGCGTTGCGGCCTTCCGGGTCGTAGGGCTGGTTGAGCGCGGCCCGGGCGATGGCATCCAGCACCTGGTTGCAAGCGCAGACGTCGCCGCCGCTGATGGCGCTGACATCCTGGCTGGCGGGCAGGCGGGTGATATTGCAGTAGCCGCCCAGGTTGACGACGGTGCGCCGTTCCGTCGGGTGGCCATAGAGCAGCAGGTCGGCGATGGGGGTGATGGGGGCGCCCTGGCCGCCGGCGGCCAGGTCGGCGGCCCGGAGGTCGCTGACCACAGGCACTTTCAGACCGTGGGCGATGACCACGGGATTCACCAGCTGCCAGGAATAAGGGGGCGCGTGGAACACGGTCTGGCCGTGGACGCTGACCAAGTCCAGGCGGTGGCCACGGACGACTTTTTCCAGGGCCCGAAGGTGCAGGCGAGCGAGGTCCGCGGACAGCTTGGCAATGTCGCCGGCGGTCATTGGCTGCTGGTCCGCCAGCTTGCGCAGGGGATCCGCCAGCTTGCCCAGGCTCAGGCTGTCATGGGCGATGAGCTGGACTTTGAGGTCCAGGCCCCGGCCGGTGATCCGCAGGAGGGCGGTGTCCAGGGCGTCGATGCTGGTGCCGGTCATGCAGCCGGCCACCAGGCGCACCACCGGCGGTTCGGCCGGAGTGACGGACTTGGTGATTTTGCCTGCTTTTGCCGCCTTGGCAGGTTTATCGGCCGGGGTTTTGTCGGCTGAGGTCTTGGCGGCGGGCTTGGGCGTCGGGCGGGCTGTGGTCATGGTTCCTCGTCTGGGAGAACAAGATGGGCCTGGAATAGGGAATTGGAAATGGTTTACGCCGTTGAGCAGGCGTCGGCCACGAGGTCGTAGTGGCGGCAGGAGGCGGCCAGGCCCCCGGGGCGGCTGCGCCGAAGCCAGAGTTGGCGGTGTTCTGCGGTGAGATCCCGCCAGTGGCCCGTCATTTCCCGCAGGGCGGCGGAATTGCCGGCCCGGCGGAAGGATGCCCGGGTGGCGGCGGCCAAGGCGACCCGCCAGGCATGATGCAATTCTTCGCCGATCTGCTGGTCAAGACCCTCTGGCAGGGCATCCCGCAGGTACCCCAGGTCCCGGCCCAGATTGGCCCAGTCCCCGGCGTTGCCGATCCACGGATGACCCAGGGGATGGTGAAGGTCGGTGAACAGGGCGGTGGCATTGCGCAGCGGGGCGCCCGGAGTGCGCCCGCCAATGGCCCGAAAATGGGCATCCACGGCGCCGAAGCGATCCAACCAGGGGCCGAGCTCTGGACAGCCGAAGGCATGCTGGGCACCGGCGTTGGGATCGTACGGGGCGGTCCCGGACCAGGCCCGATGGGCGGCTTCGGCCAAGCCGTGGAGGGCGATGGGCCACTGCTGACGGTGTCCCAGGTCCCCCCAGTCGCAGACCAGGAAGCCCGTGGCCCCGGCGGCCAGGCCGCCCTGGGCTGCGGACAGCAGATTCGCTTGGCGCTCCCCGGTGCGTCCGGTGATGGAGCGCCAGGACGAGGTGCCGGGGCAGACCCAGCTTTCCAGACCCAGGCTGGTGAGCTGGCGGACCCAGCGTTCGAAGGGGGCGTCGGCTTCGTAGCTCCAGGCCAGGCCGATGGTGTCCCGGGGCAGGGCGGCCAGGGCTTCGGGGTGCTCCAGGGCGATGTCCGCCCAAAACGAAGGCCGTTTGCCGTGGCGGGCGACTTCGGCGCAGACCTGGGCGGTGAAATCCGCCCAGACGGCGGTGCGGCCCCGGGCGGCCACCAGGTCCTTGGATCGGCCCTGGCCGACGTCGAAGGTTTCATCGCAGCCGATGTTCACCACCGGGGCGGTGTGCAGGGGCAGGAGTTGGCCCAGCCAGTCCTGGACCAGGGCGAAGCTACGGGGATCCCCTGGGCACAGGCTGAAGCCGCCCTGGCGGGTCACCAGGCCGTTGAAATCCCAGGAACCCTCCGGGCTAATTTCGGCCAGGGGGGCGTAGCGGGGATGCTTGAACCAGGCGGCCAGATGGCCGAAGCAGTTCTGGTTGGCCGCCAGGGCGATGCCCTGGGCGGCGCAGCAAACGTCCAGTTCCCGGATTTCCGCCGGGGTCAGGGGATCCAAGTCCCGCCAGACCTCTTCGTGGCCGGCATAGGCCACGGTGTGTTCGACATAGAGTTGGAGATGATTGATCTTCCACGAAGCCAGCTGGGCGATGATCCGGCGGAATTCCGCCATGGTGGGGATGCGGTCCCGGCTGATGTCCAGGAGGACACCCCGGATGGCGAAGGCCGGAGCGTCTTCGATCACTCCGCAGGGCAGGCACCGACCATGGAGGGAGAGGAGTTGCCCCAGGGTCCGCAGACCGTGGCGGGCGCCTTGGTCGTCGGCACTGGCCAGGGTCAGGCCACGTGGGTCGATCGATAGGCGGTAGGCTTCCGGAGCCAAGGACGAATCGGCAACCCGTTGGATCCAAGCAGACTGCGGGCTGGTCGTGAATCCCATGACCCCCAGATCGGGTCCGTCGACCGTCCGACTGAACGGAACCACCACCTCGCCTGGGCGGGATTCCACCATGCGAGGGGCAGGTAGCAGTACCGACGACGCAAGGCGTTTCATCGGCGCAAAATGATCGCTCCAGGGGCCTCTGGCACAAGACGTAGTCGGCTTCGGGGAACAAAGTGTCCCAGCCCAAACGGGGTAACCGCTGAGGAGGGCTGTCCCGGCTCATGGAAGTGCTTTCAACGCTTTGCTCCGCCAACCGTACCAGTAGTCATGGATGTCCTGTGTTTCCCCCGTCACTGCTGATCTGGCTGTCGTTGCTCCCCCTGGCAACCCCGGTGCTCCAGGGTGCCGAGGGGGCTGTCGTCAGTGACCTTGCGTTGGAACAGGTGCCCCTGGCGGGAATCTGGAAGGCCAAGATGACCGGACCCTTGACCCCGGCCAAGAACAGCTCCAACAGCATTCAGGACAAGGGCGTCACCGCGGCTGGAATTGCGGCAATGTCACCCGCCACGAATGATCGGGAATGGTTGGATTATCAGACACCCCTGCCGTGGAGCGGCTATGGCGGAGATTGGTCGGTCAGCGATGGTGAGGCGATTTTCCGCCGTCGTTTCACGGTTCCCGATGCCTGGTTGGGGCAGCCGTTGGAACTGCACCTGGGGGCGATCGACGATTTCGACCTGACCCAGGTGAACGGCACCACCGTGGGCAGTACGGATGTTCGTCAGCCGGGAAGTTGGACGTTGAAACGGGTATATCGCCTTCCTGTTGGCTTGGTGCATGCCGGAGAAAATCTGCTGTGTGTACGGGTGTTTGACGTTTTTGGTGAGGGTGGGTTGATGGGTCCGAAAACAGATCTCTACGTCTGTAAAGTGCCCCCGGTCAATGCGCCGGATTCTAGGTCGAACTCGATTCCACCGATGGTCCCAACCGAAGCGGCAGCCAAGCCGTTGATTCAGCCCGGTTCTGCCCCGGTCAAGGCTCTGCCAGCACCGTAAAAACGTGACGGTAGGGTAATCCGGTGGCCGCTGCGAGGGCGTGACCACAGGTGGTTCCGGTGGTTACTCCCGCCCTGGCATCACCTGCCGACACTTCCGAGGCTTCCCGGGCGCACGCCGCGTCGGTGAGTCTGGGGGTGCTCCAGCCTTTGTCCCCGGCCATGCCGCAGCAACCCACGCTGGCGGGCAGTTCCGCTCCTGGCAAGGCAGCCTGCAGATCGCCGGTCCAGCCATGGCGTTGATCGCTGCAGGTCGGGTGGAGGGCCAGGCCGGCGCCACGACCTGGGGGGAGCAGCCGGGCGAATTGGGCCGGTGACAGCACGGTCATCGCGGCCCAGGGGGCGATGAGCTCCGGTGGCAGACCCGCCGGGCCCAACAGAAACCCTGCGCAGGTGGAGGTGTCGATGATTACCTGGGATCGACCCAGGGCGAGGATCGCCCGCACGGTGGCGGTTTTTGCCGTTGCCGCCGCCTCGGGGAATCCTTTGCTGGCGAAGGCCTGTCCACAGCACAAACCAGCGATTCCCCCGGGGATTTCCAGGCCGAAACCGTGGATCCTGCCGAGGGTCGCCAGGGCTTCGGGTACGCTGTCCGGGCCGATCATCCGGGTCACGCAGGTGGGCAGGTAGGCGAAGGTGGGCGAGCCCACCGGCCAGCGTCGGGGCAGGGTCGGGGCGGCTCCGGGGATCGGGATCCGGCGGCCGGGCAGGCGGACGCCCGCGGCCACGTCCAGGACGCCCCGGGCGGCGTCGACGACCAGGGCGAAATGGCGGAGGGTCAGCCGGGCGGCAAACCGGGCCCAGGGTGGACGGCGGACGGCCCGTTCCGCCCGTACCAGGTTCCCAGTGTCGATGCCCACCGGGCAGGCGGTGGCGCACAGGCCATCCCCGGCGCAGGTGTCCAGGCCCGTGGGGGCCCAGACCTGGGAGATGGCGGTGATCTCTTCCGGCGTGCCGCCCCGCAGCAGGCGCAGGCCCGTGATCCGCTGACGGGGGCTCATGGCCGCATCCCGGCTGGGGCAGGCGGGTTCGCAAAACCCGCAGGAAATACAGCGGTCGATCAGGGGATCCGCCGGGGCCAGGCGCTTGAGGTGTTTGAGGTGGCCCTCGGGATCATCCGCCAGCAGCACTCCGGGATTGAGGAGATTCCCCGGATCCAGGAGGGTTTTCACCGCCCGCATCACCGCCACGGCGTCGGCGCCCCACTGGCGGACCACGAAGGGGGCCATGTTCCGGCCGGTGCCGTGTTCGGCTTTCAAGTGGCCACCGGCGGCCAGGACGACCTCGGCCAGATCGTTCATGAACGCCCGGTAGCGGACCACTTCGGCCTCTTGGCTCAGATCCGGGGTCAGGGTGAAATGGAGGTTCCCGTCCTTGGCGTGGCCGAAGATCACCGCCTGGTCCTGGTAACCGTGGCGGTGGAACAGGGCGCGCAGGGCCAGTACGCCGTCCGCCAGATGGGCCACCGGGAAGGTCACATCCTCGATAACCACCGCGGTTCCCGCGGCGCGGACCGCCCCCACCGAGGGGAAGAGTCCTTTGCGCACCGCCCACCATCGGGATTGGAGGTTCGGATCCGTGGTGAATTCAACGGGCCGGGCCAGGCCCAGGCCCGCCAGCACCGGCCGGGCCGCCACCAGGCGGTCGCCGAGGACGAAGGGGTCTTCCTCCTGGAATTCGGTGAGCAGCACCGCGGGATCGCCGAAGGGCAGGGGAGCGTCCAGCTTGTCCGCCACCCGGCGCAGGCTGGTGGCGTCCAGCAGTTCCACGGCCGCCGCCCCCAGATCCGCCAGGGGGGCCACTGCTCGGCCGGCGGTGGCGATGTCGGGGAACAGCAGGAAGGCCGTGGCCCGGTGCTTGGGCAGGGGCACGGTGCGGAAGGTGGCGGCGGCGATGAAGGCCAGGGTGCCTTCGCTGCCGATCACCAGTTTCTGGAGGATCGCTGCCGGAGCATCTGCATCCAGAAACGCGTTCAGGCCGTAGCCCACGGTGTTTTTGGTTTGGAAGGCGGTGGTGATCCGGGCTGCCAGGGGGCCGTCGGCCCGCACCCGGTCCCGCAGATGAGTCAAGCCCTGCCACAGGGCGGGGCGGTCACGGTTCAGGCGGTCGTCCCCGTCGGCGGCCCCGGTGTCCAGGCGATAGCCGTCCGCCAGGATCAGCTCCAGGCCGGTGATCGTGCGGTAGCTGTTTTCATGGACGCCGCAGCACATCCCACTGGCGTTGTTGGCGACGATTCCGCCGATTTCAGCGGCCTGGATGCTGGCGGGATCCGGGCCGATCCGCCGGCCATGGGGGGCGAGGGCGGCATTCACCCAGGCGCCCACGGCGCCGGGCTGGCAGCGCACCCGGGCGCCCTGGTCCAAGACGTCGATCTTGCGCCAGTCCCGGCTGACCACGATCAGGATTCCGTCGGTCACCGCTTGGCCCGATAGGCTGGTGCCTCCGGCCCGGAAGCACACCGGGATGCCCAGTTCTCCAGCGAGGGCGAGGACCATTTGGACCTCGGCGGGGGACGGTGGGAACACCACCGCCCGGGGCACCAGGCGGTAGATGCTGGCGTCCTCGGCCCAGAGCAGGCGATCCGCCAGGGAACAACTGAACGACCCGGCGGGAAGCCGGGTCGTCAGAGCGTCCAACAAAACGTGGTCCGTCGGGATCACTTGCCGACGATCTTCACCAATTCCATCTCGAAGGTCAGGATGGAGTTGGCGGGGATCTTCGGCGGGCTGCCGGCTTCACCGTAGCCCAGTTCGGGCTTGATGAAGACCTTCCACTTGTCGCCGGCGTGCATCAGCTTCAGGGCCTCGGTCCAGCCTTTGATTACCCCGGTCACCCCGAAGGTGGCGGTGGCGTCACCCTTGGTGCTGTCGAATTCCTCGCCGTCCACCAGGGTGCCCTTGTAGCGCACTTCCACGGAGTCCGCATCGGTGGGGGACGGTCCGGCTCCGGTGCCGGCCAGTACCTCGTACTGGAGACCGCTGGCGGTGGTGTTCACCCCGGGGCGCTTGCCGTTTTCGTCCAGCCAGACCGAGTTGGTCTTGCCGGATTTGCCCCCCATGGGCTCGGGGGGCTTGTTCTCGAACAGCTGGTCCAGGGTTGGGCGCAGCTTCTTGAAGCTGTCGTCGCTGATGACGTAGAAGAACTGCTTGAAGCGCTTGTCGGCCTTGTCGGCCCGCTCCTTGCCGGTGATCTTTTTGGCCTTGGCCGCGGGGGGCTTCTGGTCCTTGGGATCCTTTTTGGCGTTTTCTTCCTTTTCCTTGGCTTCCTTGGCGGCTTCGTCCTTGGCAACCTCGTCGGCCTTGTCGTCGTAGCGGACGAACACCGCCAGGTAGCGGTTGGCGCCGGCGGGTTTGGCGTCCTTGGCGTCAGTTTTGGCCTTTTCCGCCTTCTGGTCCGCGGCGTCGTCGAGGGCGACCTCGCCGAAGAACATCCAGTAGGTCAGGCCATCCTTGGTGGTGACGGAGACCGCGCCTTCATTGCCGTACAGACCCTGGGGCGTGACATAGAAGCCACGGGATTGGAGCCATTCCTTGGCGTAGGGCCGGACCCCGGCCAGACGCAGGCCGGTGACCTCGTTCACCAGATTGTCGACGGCGGTCTTGTTGATCTTCTTGCCATCGGGGGTCTTGGCGGTGTTCCAATCCTTGTCGCTGGCGGGCCGGGCAAAGGAAGTGGCGGAACGCTGTTCCACCGCGCCCTTGGCTTCATTCACCGAATAGTCGGCGATGGTGACACTGCGGATGTCATCCTTGGTCAGCTTGAAGGGATCGGGCTCCACGTAGTCGATGAACTTGGTGCTGATGTCCCCATCCACCTTGGCGGTGAAGACTTCATTCGAGCCGATGTCCCGGACATAGCTGAGGCCGGAGGCGCCTTCGACATTCTTGCCCACCACCAGGTCGACGATTTCCGCGCCGGTCTGGTCCTTGATGGTGATCCGCTTGCCCTGGCCGCTCTTGGCCAGGTTTTTCTGATCCAGGGGATCGAGGACACCGAGTTCCTCGTGGCGCTTCTCATCGTCGGCAACTTTGGTGCCGCGCTGCACGCCGATGAATCCGGCGGCGGACTTGGACACCCGGGCATTGCCGTCCGAGGGGAAGTCGAAGTGGCTGGGGATGACCCAGGTGCCGTTCTTCTTGGTGATTTCGATGGGGGTGGCCGCCTTGGCGGCGTCATCCCAGGTGACCACCCGCAGGCTGCCAACCTGTTCCGGGGGGAGGGGGGCGCCATCCGGGCCCAGACGCTTGTCAAAGGTCGGGGCCGAGATGGCGATTGTGGTGGTGGCGGTGGACGCCGGCCACCAGGCGGGGACGGCGGTGGCGACGGCAAGGATGCCGAGGACGATGGGCAGACGCATGGTTGGGGTCCTCCGGTTCAGGCGGCGCGCTTGCGCGAGGTGGGGATGTGGGCCCGTTCCGCCCGCAGGCGGTTGGTCCACACGACGAGGACGAGTAGGGCAAGGACGATGGCCGGGATGGTGATGGCCAGGAGCTTCACCTGGTCCCGATCACCCTTGAGGGCCAGCCGCTGTTCGGCTTTGGCGTCGCGGATCTTGGCTTCCTTGACTTCGTTGATCTGGACCTGGGCGAGGTCGAGCTTGCGCTGTTCCCGTACTTGGGCCATGGCCTTTTCATGGGCCTTGGCGTTCTCGTCCAGATCCTTGTTGTCATCGATCTTGCGCAGCTCGCCCTGGAACGACTCGTTGGCCTTGGTCACGGCCATTTCGGCGTCCATGTCGGCGGCGCTCAGGCTGGACCGCAACTTCTCCTGGGTGAGGAGCATCTGGTCTTCCATCTTCTTCAGGGGCCGGCGTTCGGCCCGGCGATTGCGCAGATCCAGGTAAGCGCTGTCGCTGGCCAGGGCGTCGATGCTGTTGGCGGCCAGCTGGACGTTGCGCAGGTTGAGCAGGAAGCGCAGTTCATCCTCGGCAAACTTGTTGCCGGTGTTGCGGTAGAAGGCGAAGAACTCGTTATTCACAAAGTCCACGTCGGCGATGACGATGACGTTGATGGGCTTGGTGCTGGCGATGCCGGCCTTCTTTTCGGGTTCGGCGTCGTCCTTCTTGGCCTCGGGCTTGTAGGCCGGGTTGGCCACCGGCCAGGCGGCCAGCATCGTCCCGGTCACCGCCACGGCCATGGCCGGCGGATTGGCCTTGTCCCCGGAATACCGGGTCTTGGGCTCCTTCATGCTGAACCGACCCATCCAGTCCTTTTCACCCAGCTCTTCGCTGCGGTGACGACCCCAGGGAACCTGGGGGGTGGGGGTGATGAGGGTCTTCACCTCCAGGGAGGCGGGCTTGTCCTTGGCCGGGAGGATCTGGCCGGGGAAGGGGATCAGCAGGCTGTTGATGCCGGTGGTGGCAGTGGCGTCCTGCACACCCTTCTGGTCCCGGCTAGTCCACACGAAGGTCGGGGGGATCAGGTTGCGGAACTGGTGGCTGGGATTGTAGTCGGACCAGAGCACTTGGGTCTCATCGAAATCCAGGCCCAGGCTCTTCCACAGTAATTTGATGTCGCCCTTGGGCGGGCCGGCTTCCTGGCCCTGCTGGCCACCCATGGGGTTGGCGCTCTTCTTCGGCTGGCCGGGGAGCAGGTCGCTGCGCCCGGTGGCGATGGAGAAGTACGGCATCGGGTCTTCCAGGATCATGGTCGGCTTGCCGGCCCAGATCGCCGCGTGGAGATTTTCCAGCTGGGCCTGGATCAGGCTGCTGGGCTGGGGCACGACGAGCACGTCGATGTCGGCGGCGACCGGGCTGTCCAGGTTCACGCCCCGCACTTCGTACTGCTTCTGCCATTCCCGCACGATTTCCCAGGGCTGGTTCATCTGGCCGGACTGGTAGTCGAAGCCGCCATTGATGTCCAGGTCGGTGGTGGCAATGCCCAGGACCTTCTTCTTGATGGTGGCGACGCCACGGATCGCCCGGACCATTTCGTATTCCACGGACAGGCCTGGATCGAAGTGCTCGATTACCTGCATCCGCGCGCCGCTGCGCACCGCGGCACCGAGGAACACATCGGCGAATTCACGGCCGGACACGGTTTCGATGACGCTCTTCCGGGGCTTCAGGTTGTATTCCTTGGCGGCCATCGTCCCCAGCTTGTCCAGGGCGTCGACGGGGCGGTGGATGACCACCTTGATCTGGCCGGGGCGGGCCCGTTCCAGGGCTTTCAGCTTGTCTTGAACTTCCTTGGCCTTGAGGGCGAGTTCCGGGGGCAGGTCCTGACTGATGAAGGCGGTGATCTGCACCGGATCGTTCACGTCAGCAAGGACGGTGCGGCTGGTCTGGCTGATGCTGGCCAGGCCTTCCGAGGTGATGTCGGCGTCGACGCCACCCTTGTTGGCCAGGCGGGCGACGTTGACCAGCAGCAGCAGGCCGAAGGTCAGGGACAGGACCTGGGCGACCACGGTGCCCTTGCTGCTGGGGCGCCAGCGGCGGCTGGACAGGATGAATACGGCGGAACCCAGGGCGGCAGACATCAGGGCCAGGGCGGCACCGATGTGTCCCAAGGGGGCGACACCGCGGTTGAAGGCGTCGAACCAGTCGGCGCTCTGGGCGGCCCACAGGGCGATGCCCGAGAACATGATGCCGATGACGAAGGCCACCGCGGGCAAGCTCACCAGGACGCTGGCGAGGACACCGAGGGCGGCGAAGCCCAGACCGGCGAGCCACCAGCCCAGGTAGTTGGCGGCGATCAGGCCGTAATCGGGATCACCCAGCCAGTCGACCACGATCACGTTGGACAGGCTGCACACCAGGGCGATGGTGAAGTAGGCGGCGACCGCCAGGAATTTGCCCAGGATCGCGTCGGCGATGGACATGGGCAGGGTGAGGAGGAGTTCCTCGGTGCCGCTGTCCCGTTCGCTGGCCCACGAGCCCATGGCCAGGGCGGGTAGAAGGACCGCGAGGAACCAGGGCATCCATGGTTGGAGGAGGGCCAGATCGGCGATGTTCCGGGCGAAATACTTATCGCCCTGGAACAGGAAGAGGGTGGCGCCATTCACCAGGACGAAGCCGAGGATGAAGACGTAGCCCAGGGGATTCCCCAGCAGGCTGGATAGCTGGCGACGCATGACCGCGAGGAGCGCGGTCAGGTTCAGGCCGGAATTTGCAGACGACGAGCTCATGCTGCGACTCCCTTGGTCAGCTCACGGAAACGGGCTTCGATGCCCTTGTCGGCGGACAGTTCGGACGGCGTGCCCTGGAACTGGACCTTGCCGTCACAGATCAGGACGACCCGGTCGGCCATGGCGTCCACTTCCTGGAGAATGTGGGTGGAAAGAAGGATGGTCTTGGACTTGGCCAGGGACTTCACGAGGTCCCGGACGAGGGCGATCTGATTCGGGTCGAGGCCGCTGGTGGGCTCGTCCAGGATCAGTACCTTGGGATCGTGGAGGATCGCCTGGGCCAGGCCGACGCGCTGGCGGAAGCCTTTCGACAGCTTGCGGATGGGCTTGTGCCAGACTTCTTCCACCCGGCAGTCGTGGGCGACCCGGTCGAGGGCATCCCGGAGGGCACCGCCGGAGATCCCCCGCACCGCACCGCAGTAGCTCAGGTAGGCGCCGGGGGTCATGTCGGTGTAGAGGGGGCCGTTCTCGGGCAGGTAGCCGAGGAGGCGGCTGGCCTCGATCCGGTCCTTGTCCATATCCAGGCCGGCGATCCGGGCGGTGCCCGAGGACGGGGCGAGGAAGCCGGTGAGGATTTTCATCGTCGTCGACTTGCCGGCGCCGTTGGGCCCCAGGAAGGCGGTCACCGAGCTGGCGGGGACCGAAAAGGTGACGTTTTCGATGGCGGTGAAGTCGCCATAATATTTGCTGAGGGCTTCGGCCTGGATCAGCGCCTGGGGGGCGACCGGCGGTTGGGCATGGTCCGTCATAGGGTGTCCTCTGGTAAACTTTGTCGGCGTGGGGACGAAGATCTGGACGGAACCTTACAAGGCTGGTCGGAGGTTCCGTCGAGGGGGTGGGGATGATGCGTCCGGACAGGCATCTGGCAATCGGGTTGCTCCGCCGCCGGGAGTCCTTTATATCGCCTCCTCGCAACCACCCCTCCGTCACGAAGGCATCCCATGCAGTTTGACATCAGCCGCGACTTCCTCGATGGCCTCATGATTCAGCAGCCCACCAGCCGCGAAGGCCAGGCCGAAATCAAAGCCGCCGGCCAACTCCACTTCCTGCCCTCCAGCCCGGATGGCACGATGCACACGGCGATTGTCACTTTCCAGCTATCCTTGGGCGCCCAGGAACAGCCGTTCGCCCGGGCCGGCTGGCGCTTCCTGTTCACCACCAGCGCCGCCTTCGAGCCCAAGAACGATCCCAACCATGCCTTCTTCGGCAATCTGTTGGTGGTCGGTGCGGGCAAGATCATGGTCCAGCTCAACAATCTGGCGATGCACGCCAACCTGCCCCTGATCCCGTTCGAACCCAGCCGGATGCAGCTCCAGGCCCAGGCCCAGGCTCCGGCCCAGGCGGGTGGCGCCACGGCCTGAACAGCCTGATCCGCCCGGTCCCATTTGCGTCCCCGGAGTCCCGCCATGCAGGTCATCGTCACGCCAGAACATGAATCCCTCAGCCGCTTGGCTGCGGACATCATGGTTTCCGAACTGACCCAGCGGCAAAGCCCGCTGTTTGCCTGCATCGCGGGGCGCACGCCCAAGCGGGCCTATGAATTGTTTGTCCAGCGGGTGGTGGCGGAGACCCTGCCCCACCACCATCTGCGCCATGTCCAGGTCAATGAATGGAACGGTCTGGGCATCCGGGATGCCGGATCATTTGCCAGCTACCTGCAGGAGAATCTGCTGGGACCCTTGGAAATCCCTGCCGTCCGGCGGATCGCGTTTGATGGCGATGTGCCCGATAGCTATGCCGAGTGCAAGCGGGTGCAGGAGGCCCTGACCGCCCAAGGGCCGGTGGATCTGATGATCCTCGGCCTGGGGGTGAACGGCCACCTCGCCTTCAATGAGCCCGGATCCATGCTGACCCCCAACGCCCACCTGGCGGACTTGGCCCGGGCAACAGTGGACATCTTCAAGCCCAACAGTGTCCGCTTCGATAGTAATAAAGGCATGACCCTGGGCATGGCTGACATCATGGCCGCCCGCCGGGTGGTGATCCTGATCAGCGGCGCCCACAAGGCGACCCAGGTGTCCCGGTTGATGAATCGGGACATCAGCACGGCGTTTCCCGCGTCGATGCTCTGGATGCACCCCCAGGCGGTGTGCATCGTCGACGAAGCGGCGTTCAGCCGTTCCCGTTGATTTCAGCCAGCGGCACCGTCACAGCGGTCCGTGGACCATCTCGCCCCCCAGGTGGCCGGCGAGGATCACCAGCGCTCCGGTGAGGACCAGGACCAGGGCCAGAGGCCGACGGGCACCAGGGGCGTAACGTGATGCCACCGCCAGGACCCCGGCGGACAAAGCCCCCACCAGGGCCAGCCAGCCCAGCAATTCATGGCGTTCCAGCAGTCGGGGATCCTGACCGCCTTCCAGAGAGCTACCGCTGATCACCCCAGCGATGGCCCCCAGGGCACCGGCAGCGATCAGCAGGTCGCTGGCCTTCCGCCAGTCCGGTCCCCGCCACCAGCGAAGGAATTCCGTCAGGATCGCCAGCACGAGGGCGGTGATGGGCAGATGGACGATGGCGGGATGCAGACGGCCCAGGAAGGGAGGCGGCGGCGGAGGCGGCACCAAGGGTGCTGGGGGCAGGCCGGTGGGCCAGGGAGCGCCCAGATCGATCCAACGGGCGATATCGGAGATCACCGCATCGGGCAACTTGCCTTTGGGGGGCATGTCCAGGTCGCTGTCGCCGCTTTCGTAGCGGAGGGCCTTCATCAATAGTCCGGTGGAACTGTCCCCGGGGACCAGGGCCACGCCTTCGTTGCCCCCCGCCAGCAGGCCGTCCAGGGTGTCCATCTTCAATCCGCCGTGTTTCTTGCCATTGCCGTGGCATTTCCAGCAATACTCCTGGAACACGGGCCGGATCTTCGTTTCGAAGAAGGCCACCGCCGAGGGATTCGGGCCGACCTGGACGACCGGCGATGATGGCTCCATCGCGCCCAGCGAACCCGCCAGGACGAGCGCAAACATCAGGATGTGCCAGCGGCTCATGGCTGGCGCAGCCGGCGCAGCCAATCAGCCAGGGCGAGGATGGCCAGACCTTGGGGATTCGGGCGGTGCATGAGGCGGATGGTTCGGGCCACGGTGAGATCGCTGATCGGCCGGGATTTCAGCTCGAAGCCGGTGATGCAGCCATCGGAGATGATCCCCAGGCCCAGGCCGGAACGGACCATCGCCTTGATCACTTCGACATTCGCCAGGCCCATCACCGGTTGGAAGGCCAGGCCCGCTTTGGTGAAGGCCTCGTCCAACAGGGTGCGGATGGTCAGACCCGGGGCGAAGGTGACGATTCGCCGCTGGGCGATGTCTGCCATCGTGGTGGGTACCTGGGATTCCGGCAAACCCGGGGGATAGGCCAGGACCAGGGGATTGCGGTACAGCCGTTCACAGTGCAGCCGGGGATGCTCGGTGGTGCCAATGGCCAGGTCCAGTTCGTCGTCCAGGAGCATTGCCATCAACTGGGGGCTGCTCTGGCAGACCACTTGAACATCCACCCGGGGATGGGCCTGGATGAAGGACGACAGCAGGGGCGGCAGCACGTAGATGCCGATGGAATCCACGGTGCCCAGGCGGACTCGGCCGGACAGTTCGCCCCGCTGGGAACGCACTTTTTCCGGCAGGGCCTGGAGCCCCCGCAACAATTCCCGGGCGCCCTCCGCCAGGACCTCGCCGGCGGGGGTCAGCCGGGCGCCCTGGGTGGTGCGTTCCAGCACGGGGACGCCCAGTTGGCGCTCCAGCTCCTGGATCTGCCGGCTGATGCTGGGCTGGGTCAGGCCCCGGGCCCGGGCGGCGGCGGACACCGAACCGTGCTCGGCGATGGCCAGCAGACTGGACAGCGCATGGGGGCTGAGTTCGGGGATGTCCATGGCTGGCGTGGTTATCCGCCAAGCGATGGCGAGGGAAGCAAACAGGGCGGCCGTCTTCCCCGGTGCGGACGGAGCGCTACCCTGCCGGCCACGGAGCCAACCATGTCCAAGAGCAAGACCAAGTGCATCGGCATCCTCACCGCCGGCGGCGATTGCCCGGGCCTGAATTCAGCGATCCGCGGGGTGGTCAAGGCGGCCTTGGGGGAATACGGCATGAAGTGCATCGGGATCCAGGATGGGTTCCGGGGCCTCGTGGAAAACCGCACGATCATCCTCGATGACCGGGCGGTCAGCGGAATCTTGACCCAGGGTGGGACCTTCCTGGGCACCAGCCGGGACAAGCCCCACAAGATGAGCATGGGGGGCAAGGTCAGCGATATGACGGCGGTGGCCGTGGAAAACGCCAAGCGGATGCAGCTGGACTGTCTGGTCTGCCTTGGTGGCGCCGGTACCCAGAAGAACGCCAACCGCCTGCGGGAGGCCGGGCTGAACGTCCTGACCCTGCCCAAGACCATCGACAACGACATTTTGAACACCGACCTGACGTTCGGCTACGATACCGCCCTGAGCATCGCCACCGAGGCCATCGACCGTCTGCACACCACCGCCACCAGCCACCAGCGGGTGATCGTCGTGGAGATCATGGGCAATCGCGCTGGCTGGCTGACCCTGGGGGCCGGGAGTGCCGGCGGCGCCGACGCCATTCTCATCCCCGAGATTCCCTACGACGCCCAGGTGGTGGCCAGCCACTTCCTGAACCGCAGCCGCCACGGCAAACGCTTCTCCATCATCGCCGTCGCCGAAGGAGCGATGAGCCGGGAGGAAGTCGCCGCCGAGGAGCGGCGCAAGTCCGAGAAAAGGCACAAGAAGGACAAGGACAAGGATCGCCACGAACGGGAACGTAAAGAGGACAAGGCCCGCAAGGAGGACAAACACTCCAAGGAGGACAAGCACACCAAGGAGGACGCCGACGAGGACATCCTCGCCCCCACCGAAACGGTGATGATCAAGCGGGGTACCGGGGCGGCGGTGGAGATGACCTACCACACCGTCCAGGAACCAAAGGCCAGCCGCCTGGCCCGGACGATCCAGCGTCTCACCGGCACCGAGGCCCGGGTCACCACCCTGGGTCACGTCCAGCGGGGTGGCAGTCCCACGGCCACCGACCGCCTGCTGTGCACCCAGCTGGGCACCACCGCCGCCCGTCTTCTCGCGGAAGGTCGCTATGGGGTGATGGTGGCGGTGAAGGGCAACCAGTGCGTGCCAGTGCCCCTGCAAGAAGTCGCCGGCCAGCTGAAGCTCGTTCCCCCCAAGCATCCCATGGTGGAGTCAGCTCGTCTGGTGGGGACCTGTTTCGGGGATTGAGGGGTCTGGACCGAAAATCCGGATTCAAGGTCTGGGGGTGTCGGCCTTGAATTGGCCGACCACCTGGCGCAGGCCCCGGGCCAGGGTCAGTAACTCGCTCACCGACTGTTTAGTGTCGGCCGCGACCTGCCCCGTGGATTGGGCCGCGGTATCGACTTGGGCAATTGCCTGGGCGATGTCCTCGCACTGCTGGGCCACCAGCTGGACATCCCGGGTCACTTCGGCGACCACCGTGGTTTGTTCCTCCACGGCGGCGGAAATCGACCCCTGGTGCTCGTCCACTTTTTGGACGACGGCGGTGATCCGGGCGATGCTGGATTCTGCGGCCGCGGTGTTGCTATGCATGGTGTTGGCCAGGGTCGCAATGTCCCCGGCGATGCCCTGGACCCCATGGGCAAGGGTTTTCACTTCCTGGGCGACCACGGCGAATCCACGGCCCGCATCGCCGGCCCGGGCAGCCTCGATGGTCGCGTTCAGGGCCAATAAATTGGTCTGTTTGGCCAAGGACGTGATCTGATTCACCAGGTCGGCAATCTGCTGAGTGCTGCGTCCCAGTTCCGTGATCACCACGGTGGCCTGGTCGGCATCCCCCACCGCTTGGCGGGCGACCCGGGCGGCCTCGGTGGCGCTTTGGGCGATCTCCCCCACGGAAGCGCTGAGTTCTTCGGCGCTGGCCGCGACCTGGGTGGTGCGTTCGGACATCGCCATCGAGGCGCTGCGGATCCGGGCCGCCTCGGAAGCGGTATTTCCCGCCGAAGTGGCCATGCCGGTGGCTTGGCTTTCGAGGGCATGGGCAGAGGATTCCAGGGTTCTGGCGGTGCCCCCCAGTCCGGCAATGATTCCCCCCAGTCGGCTGACGAAGGCATTGAATCCGCCCGCAATCTGTCCGAGTTCGTCGCCCCGGCTGGCATCCAGGCGCACGCCCAGATTCCCGGTTCCCTGGCCGATGTCGGTCAACGCCCGAGCCGTCCGCCGCAGAGGCTGGGCGATCAGTCGCTGGGCGATAAACACGGCCAGCAGGGAAATTACCACGGCACCGGCAACCCCCAACCAGATCCACAGGCGGGTTGCGGATGCGGCCCGGGCGGCCTGGCCCAGGCGTTCACTGACCCGTTGTCGGGTGGCCACGGCCCCAGACGCGAGCACGGCGGAGTCCTGGGCGCTTTTCCGCGCTGCCTCATCCACCTTTTTGCGGTGGCCATCGAGGGCGGTGATCTGTTCCGTCGCCTGGGCGGTACGGGTCTTGATCAGGGCGGCCCGTTTGCCCATGGCCGTGGCATCCCGGGCCACCAACAGGGCTCCCACCAGGTTCCCGGCGGGATCCACCAGACCTTGGTAGGCCGCCAGGTATGTGCGTTTTCCCAGGGTGATTGTTCGGGTGGTGCGAACCAATGCCCGTCCAGATCCATACAGATTCTTGGGGTCCGCCGTTCCCTGGCGCCGGAGCAATTCCCCGGCGACATCCCCGGGAAGAACGAGATCCTCCGGCGCCAAGGCCAGGGTGCTGGCCAGATTGCTCCAGGTGCCTCCGGCATAGCGCCAGGCCATCGCCTCCACCCACAGATCATTGCCCAGTTCCCGGATGGTCGCCGTGCTGATGGGTTTCACCGAGACCATCACGATGGGTTCTGTTCCCGGTGGCAATTTCGCCATCCCGGCGAGGACCAAACGGTCATCTAGCAGGAGCAATCCGGAACTGCAGGACTTCGCCAGTGCTTTATCTATCAACGGATTTCCCGGCAAGTTTCGGCCGTTCTGGTCCGTTGCGGTGGCGTTCTGGAGCGTCCAGTTTCCTGCCGAGGTCTGGCGCAGAGTGAATCCCAGATCGGCCCCGGAAAGGGAGTGGGCCTCGGCAAAGACGGCGGGCGTTTCAGTGGGCGTCAGTCGTGGAGCTTCAGCCCGGACAATCCCAGCCAGGAGTTCACCTTGATGATCCAGCAGGCGTAGGGCGCTTTCCGCGAGGGCGGCCACGGCTTGTAGGCGTTCAGATTCCGCATTGGCCAGGGCTCCGCTGATCTGCCCATTCAAATCTCCGGCGGTCTTGCCCAGTTCTGCACCCAGGGAGCCCAATTCCTGGGTCCGGGCATTGGCGAGGCGGACGGCTTCGTCCAAGCCGGTGATTTGCTCCGCCAAATGGTCGATTTCACCATGGAGATGGTCGAGGTGGGATGCGTTCTGGGCCAGACCGGTAAGTCCGCTATAGGCCAACGAGCCGGCAGATAGGGCCACTAAGCTCACGGGGATCAAGACCTGGACACGAATTCCAGGAAGTTTCCACCGGCGTTGCGCTTTTTTGAGGGAAGAATCAGAGGCTGGGGACATTGCGGTGCAGATTACGTTCCTGGTATGAACACGGCAATGTGCCCTTTCTGTTCATGGAATCTTCATAAAATCCGCAATATCACGGGGAAAACGACTGATTTGGAACGAATAATACGAACGAAACGGCGAAGTATGGGACCTGGCAATGGCGACTGCATGGCCTGTGTACACATCTGGGCATAACGCGGGCATCATTCATCTTGTTGAATGCCGGCGATAAATCACAGTTTCCCCATGTCTCCATCCCTCGCTGCGACAACATGGCCTGCCACCATATTTCATCGACTGCCGTGGTGGGCCTGGCAACTGATGGTTGTCCTTCTGCTGGGGCTCATGGGTTTCATTTTGGGATTGGCCTATCGCCAAGAAGGCTTGCGGGTCCTGGAGGCCGAGGTTCAGAAATTGCGCGTGCAGGATCGGGGGGTGACTCTGGTGGATCTGTTGGCCAAGGCGCCCATCGTTGACCGAACCCAGCAGGCCCGGGCCTGGGGTTTGTTTAGTCACAGCGCCGTGGAATGGAAGGTTCCCAGCAAGCCCATCAGTGGACTAGAGGCCCGATGTCTGGAGGCTAGGTTTCATCAAGAACGGGACCGGGAAACCCTCCGCGTCCTTGATGAATCTGCGGTGAAACGCCAGGCGTGGCGGGACCTCCACCAGGCCGGGCCAGTGCGGCTGACGGTCATCGGGTGGTTGAAGGAGGATGTGAGCCATCCCGAAACCGCCTCGTTGACAACCATGGTGTCGGTTCGCACTCCCAGCTTGCTGCAGTTGCGAAATCTTGCCGTGGCCCTGGGGGCCGAGGCCCGGACCAGTGCCGATCCCAGGCCGGCCCTCGCGGATCTGGATGCCCTGGTGGATGCCACCCGGCATGGGGCCAGCCTGATGGATGGGATGATCCATGTTTCCTTGGTGCAGCTTCGGGACGACGCCTGGTTGGAGGCCATCCTCCGGGGTGTCGATCCCCAGCCGTGGATGGCGCTCCCCATGAATGCCCGCGGTGAAGTGGCAGAGGCGTGGGCTGGTGAACGGATGCTGTTCACCGGTGTCTACGTCCAGAACACGCTCCAGGGCACCATCTCCGGCACAGGATTGTACTTCGGGGGCGGAACCAGCAGATTAACCGCCATGGGCGAGTGGTTGTCCTTCCGCGCCCTCTGGTTTCTCGCCCCCCACGATGCGGCCTTCATGCTGAAAACCATGGCGGCGAGCGAGGACTACTGCCGGTCGGGGGGAACCCCGATTTCACTGGGATCAGTGGATATCTCCCGGTTGCGGGTGATCAGTCGGTTGGCCCTACCAAACGTAATGGAAACCACGATCACCGCCGTCCAGGCGGAACAGGCCCAGCGCATCCGCCGCCTGGCAGCCCGGCTCATCGTGGGTTGGCGGGCCAGCGGGCATCTGCCCGAGGATGCCGCCCAACTGGACCGGGAATGCCAGGTCCTGATGGTGGCAACCGCCCTGCTGCCGGGCATTCTCTATGAGCGGCGTTCCGCCACGGCGTTCCGCCTCGCCACCGATCCGGCCCCGGCGGCCACCTCGATGCTTCCGGCAGATCGCATCCAGGCCGTCAAACCCGGGCCGGAAGCCAGCTATGCGAAGGGTCAGAACTCCTTGTTCCTAGACCTGGGCAAAATCCCGGCGTTCACCCCGGTCATCACGCCGGCGGTGTCATCGGCCAAGTGACCTCCACCCGCATCCCGCCGTTCATCCGTCGGTTGATGCTCAGGGTGGCGCCCATCGCCGCGCAGCGGTGGGCCATGGTCCGCAGGCCCATGCCATCGGCATGGCTGGCCACATCGAAGCCGTTCCCATCGTCGTCGATGCTGAGGAAGGCCCGGGAAGAAGTGGCCCGGCCCGTCAGGAGGACGGATTTGGCCCGACCATGGCGAGCGGCGTTGTTGATGGCCTCCTGGGCGATTCGGAACAGATGGACGCCCGGGGGTGTTTCTCCGGCGTCCTGGATGTCGGGGAGGGACAGATCGTCATCCCAGTCGCAGGTGCAGGTGATGGCGTAGACCCGGGCGGTGGTTTCCGCCAATTCCCGCAGAGCGCTGGGCAGGTATTCCACCTCGGCGCTGGGGGGATGGAGAAGCCGAGCCAGGTTGCGGGTGGTGGCGATGCAGACCTGGACCTGGGCGACGATCTCGGCGGCGCTCTGGGCTTCGGGCTGGCCGGCGAGGCGACGTTCCAGGGCCTTGGCCTGGAAGCTGACCCCGGTGAGTTCCTGGCCCAGGCCGTCGTGGAGATCCTGGCCGATCCGCCGCTGCAGGCGGCCGGCGGCTTCTTCGACCTCGTGGGCGATGGCCCGGCGTTCCGCCCGTTCCCGGGCGATCAGGCTGGCCCGCAGGCGGTGGATCGCCGGGCGGAACACCAGTAGGGCCTCAATCGCCAGGATCAGCACCAGCAGCAGGTACAGCCCGGCCTCGATCCAACGCAGCCAGTGGACCCGTTGACTGCTTTCCGCGTCCAGTTGGTTCACCACCGCCTCCATGCCCACCAGGAATCGGCGCTGGCTGGCCAGCAGGGCGGCCAGGTCCTGGGGCTGCCCGGTGAGGGCGGCGGTGAGTTCCCGGTGGAGGTCGGTGAACGCGGGTTCCAGGGCCTCCCAGCGGAGCATCACCGTCCGGGTGTTGCCCCCGGGCAGGCCCAAGGTCGCATCCCCGATCTGGAGCCCCCGGTGGATCCGGGTCCAGTTGGTGAGTTCGACCCGGATGCCCTGGCGCAATTCTTCAGCTTCGGCGGCCGCCACATGGTCGATGGCCAGGACGTCCTTCACCATCTGCTGGCTGAGCATGCGCTGGCGCCCGGCGATATTGATGATCCGGGCGTCGTGGGCCTGGGCCGACAGGGAAACCTGGACCAGCACCTGGCCCAGGCCGGCCACCACCGCCGAAGCCAGGAGGGCCAGGACGTAGCGGGTGGTGAGCATGCGCGCCGTGGCCTCCGCCAGGGCCCCGTAGCTGGTGGAGGCGGGGATCGGGGTTGCCGTCTCTGGAGTGACCTCGTTCTGAGTTCCGCTCACGGCAGTTTTCCGCAGAGGTGGAGTAGTTTGGCCAGGGGCAGCCAGGCGGGCGGCGGGATTTCCCGGGGATGGGCGGTGGGTTGCCAGTGATTCTCCGCGCCCTGACGGCGTAGCTGAATGCTGCTGGCGATCCCCCGCAGGGCGTCCTGGACGGTGTGGGGCCCGGCGAAGGCCACGGTCAGCAGGCGATCCACCAGCACCAGATCCGCGGGCTTGGCCTGGGGATGCCGGCGGAACGACCACAGGGCCAGGTCCACCCGGCTGGGGGGCGAGGTGGCATCCCGGGGGATTTCCGCGGCGATGCCGGTGCGCCCGGCGAGGGCCGCTAAAGCGCTGGATCGGGTGTGCATCCCCGGGGCGCCGGTGAGCTTGCGGGCGGCTTCGGCTTGCAGGACCAGGGTGATGGCGTGGGGCGGTTTCGCCGCCAGCAGCCAGGCTCGGACCAGATCGGCGGTGAGGTTGAATGGAGGATTAGCAATCACCGTCCAGGTGGCGGGCAGGGCCAGGGGCAGCTTCAACACGTCTCCGGCATGGAGGATCAACTGCCCGGCGGCGATCTGGCTGGCGAAGCGTTTTTCCAACTTGGCCACCCGGTTGAGATCCCGTTCCACGGCGATCACCGTGGCTCCACCCGCCAGCAGGGGGGCGGTCAGCGCTCCGGTACCGGCGCCCACTTCCAGCACCGTGTCCCCCTGGCGCAACCCGGCATGGCGGACCACCTGGGCGGCAGCGGTGGGGTTGAGGTCGTGTTGCTGGGCGGCATTTCCGGTCATCGCTGCATTGCCACGGGCGTTTGCTCCAGGTCAAGCCTGTCCGCTTCAACGTCCGGTCGTCCGGTCGTCTGAAAGATCGATTTAACGAAAGCCCGGTTGTGGACCAACGGCATCCAGGCCTGAGGCTCGGGCATGGCCGCACCGGAACATGCCTGCGCCATCCTGGTGGACCACCGGGGCCGTCTGGCGCTCCAACTGCGCCCGCCCGGGGTCCGCCACGCCCCAGAGCAGCTGACCTGCTTCGGGGGTAAACGAGAACCCGGGGAAAACGCCGAGGAATGCCTGGTCCGGGAACTTGCGGAGGAACTTGCGTGGCGGCCGGAATCCTTCGTCCCGGCGGTGGATCTGGTGAAGGGGGACCGCTGGATTGCCCGGTTTTTCCAGGCGCAATTGCCGGAATCCGTCCATCTCCGGGTGGAACCGGGCTTCGCGTTGATTCGGGTTCCCCTGCCGGCCCTGCCGGGTTTGCCGGTCAGCTCGTGGCATGTCCGGGTGCTGGCCGCCTGGCAGGCCGGACACGACCAGGTGGATCTCGTGGCGAATCCCTAGCTCAAGAGAGCCAGGGCCGCCCGCCGGCCGCTGGCCAGGGCACCTTGCAGGGACCCCTGGGCCCGGTGGTCGCCGCAAACCGCCAGGCCAGTGGCCAGCAGCGTCGTCCGTTCTCCCCGGGGCTGATCCCCGGGATCCTGGCGGGGCTGGGCGTGGATGATGCGCTGAGACACCAGCAGCCGCCAGCTTTCCACCGTGGGACCAAACCAGGTATGGAGCTGCAGGCGGACTTCGGCTTCCGGATCTGGGCCATCCCCCAGAACCGTGGCCACCGCCACGCTGGAGCCGGCGGGGGCATAGCCTTGGGCCACGGCGCTGGGGAAGGCCAAATGCAGAGCGGGGCCGCTGTGATCGCCATTGAGGATCAGCATGTCTCCCCGGGCGGGGGGCTCTCCAGCAAAGGTGAACCACAGGGAACGCACGGTTTTGCCCCGGGCGGGGGGCGGCAACTTCTCGCCCAGCAGGCGGTGGGCAGCGGGGGCTTCGGTGGCCACCACCACCGCGGATCCCGCCACCCGGGAACCATCATCCAGGACCACCGAAGAGCCTTCGACGGCCACCACCCGGGTATTCAGGCGGATGGTGCCCGGGGCCAGGCGGGCCGCCAGGGTGGTGCTGAGGGTGCCGATGCCCCCGTGGGGCAGGGCGGCATGGCCGGTGGCCAGCATCCGAAAATAATAGGCGAACATCCGCCAGGAGGCGCTTAGGTCCTCATCCAGCAGAATGCCACCAAACCACGGGCGCAGAAATCCATCCCGCAACTCGCCGGTGAGCCCCAGGTCGTCCAGGACGCTGGCCACCGAACGGTCCTCGCCCTCCAGCAGGGCTTCGGCCTGGCCGGTCATCAGGCGTTGGCGCAGGGCGAGAACGCCGATTTTTTCTTTGATGGAGCCGGGACCCCGGAGATTGGCCAGAAGCGCCTCGGGCCGCCGGGCCGGATCTTCCAGGGGCCACCAGCCCTGGCGGCGGACCAGGGCGCCCGGGGTGAACTGACCCTGGGGCAGCAGATCCAGGCCCAGGCGACGGACCTCGGGAAACGCGGTGAGGAGGATCTGGAATCCCCGGTCCACGGTGCAGTCACCGATCCGGTCACTGCGCACCCGGCCGCCGACGCCGTCCGAAGCTTCCAGGATCTGCACCGGACGACCGGCCTCCTGGAGTTGCAAAGCACATGACAATCCAGCCAACCCG